>JALOMS010000327.1 GCA_025455345.1 Thermoflexibacter sp.
TTGTCCGTTGTTGCTGTGTAATTGTCTGCCGAAACGCTGTCAATTAGTGAAGTGTCAAACTTTAAGTTGTCAAGTCGCTGAAAAATTTGGTCGTGATTGCCGGTGTGAAAAACGGTCAGTTGTCTGTTAGCAATATCAAAGTCCAACGAGTTGATGTTTGTCAAGTCGGCAAGTTTCATCCGTATCATTTGTTCCTCGGATGGGCAGTCCATTTTTGTTATTTTAAATGTCGTTTTCTGCATTGTTTATTGTTGTCGCTTGGGTCGTCCTACCATTACTGCTAACTCTCTAATATACGCACCTTGCGTATCTCTCCCAAAGATAAAACTCCTTCCTAAAATTATCAAAATAAAATACCAAATAATTTATAAATAAATCAGTTAGCAGTCTAAAAAATGAATTTCATAACGCAAAACAATACAAAATACGCACTGCGTAAAAAGAATATATTTGCAAACAACAATACAAAACACGCAAGCTAAGATTCCTTCTTATCAAGCAGAATCACCTGCTCGCCTATCACTTCGGTAACATATCGCTTACCGCCAGACTTGTCTTCGTAAGAGCCAGCGATAATTTAGCCACTTTTATATTTCCTTCCAAAGTCTTGATATCAGGGTCGTTCCCCAAGTTCCCTATCAGTGTAACTCTATTTAGCCCCCTCATCTTTCTTGTGGTTGTCTTTCTTGTAGTTATCGTTTATTTTGTCCAAAGGGCTTTGTATCTTTTGGATATTTTTTTGGCTTACGTGCGTATAGAGCATTGTAGTTTTGATGTCGCTATGCCCAAGTAGTTCTTGGATAAACTTTACGTCCGTTCCCGCTTCCAATAGGTGCGTGGCAAAGCTATGCCGCAAGCCATGAATCCCTATTTTTTTGTTAATTTTTGCCTTCTCCATCGCATCTTTAAACACTTGTTGCGCGCTTCTGCTGCTGTATTGGTCGCCATACTGTCCCTCAAAAAGATACTTTTTAGGCTTGTATTCCTTAAAATATGCCCTTAGTTGTTCTAAAATGCTCTCTGGCAGGTTCACATACCTATCTTTCTTGCCCTTGCTTTGCTCTACCAACACTTGCATACGCCCACTGTCTATGTCCGTAATTTTTAGATTGACAATTTCACTCACTCTCAGTCCCATGCCATAGCAGAGTTTGAGCATAGTATTGTGTTTGAGGTTTTCTGTTACTTCAAATAGTTTTTTAATATCCTGAACACTAATTACTTTGGGTAAAAGTGAAGGCTTTTTAGGGCGTGGTATTTCAAAGAAAAATTTTTCTCTTTTCAGTACCTGCTCAAAATAAAACTTCACCGCATTAATCCTGCTATGTAGCGTATTTTCAGAGAGTTGAAGCGTATTCACACAGTACAAAAAATAGCTACGCAAGCGGGTAGCATCTAACTCATCTACGTTTTTATCTTTCAGCACGTACAGCAGTTGGGCAAATTCATTCCTGTATGTTTTTATGGTATTGGGACTATAAGCCTTCAATTGCAAAGTTTCTATTAACTTATTAAATGCCAATAAATTAACTTCGCTAATGTGGGCAATGACCTCTTTGCCCACCAGCGAAATTTCAAAACCAAATTGTTTTCTGTACGTAGGCGTGTCTGGCACATACCAAGCCTTTTCAGATTGACTCCACTTTGCACCTACCATTTTCTTTACCTCTTTAATGAGTGCAGCATCATAGTCAAAGCGCATGAAAATCACTGCCTTATCTTTGTGCTTGCCTAATTCGCATTTGATTTTATTTTCCATAGATTAGCTTTTCCAATATTGGATTTCTTTCAAAAGTGCTTTTTTTTATCACCTCTCCCCTGCCCCTCTCCTGCTGAGAGGGGAAAAAGGATACTTTCGCAAGAAGTCTATTATCAAACTTCCTTTACTTCTTCCTCAACTCCTCCGCTCCCTTCTTAATGCTTTCCACCACATTGGGGTCGAGCAGGGTAGAAATATCGCCCAAGTTCGAGGTATCTCCCTCCGCTATTTTTCGCAAAATACGGCGCATGATTTTCCCAGAGCGCGTTTTAGGCAAGCCCTCTACCACTTGAATTTGGTCGGGTTTGGCGATTGCGCCTATCTCTTTGGTTACCACTGCCAAGACCTCTTTCTTGAAACTCTCCTCGTGTTCGGGCTTCTCTTCGCAAATCACAAAGGCATAAATGCCCTGCCCTTTGATTTCGTGCGGGTAGCCCACTACTGCCGATTCTACGACCGCAATGTGCTGATTAATTGCATTTTCCACTTCCGCAGTGCCTATCCTATGCCCCGATACGTTGATTACGTCATCTACCCTGCCCGTAATGCGATAGTAGCCGTCCTCATCTCGCCTGCACCCGTCCCCTGTGAAGTACAGCCCTCTGTAAGTCGCAAAATAGTTTTGCTTGCAACGCTCGTGGTCTCCGTAGGTCGTCCTAATCATGGAGGGCCAAGGGAACTTGATACACAAATTGCCCTCAATACCGTTTCCATGTATCTCTCTGCCGTTGGAGTCCACCACCACAGGTTGCACGCCAGGGAGGGGCAAGGTCGCAAAAGTAGGCTTCTGCGCCGTAATGCGTGGCAGTGGCGAAATCATAATGCCGCCTGTTTCCGTTTGCCACCAAGTATCTACGATAGGGCAACGACTTTTACCTATATTTTTGTAGTACCACTGCCATGCTTCTTCGTTAATTGGCTCACCCACAGAGCCTAAAACCTTCAAAGTGCTTAGGTTATAAGGCGTAATGTACTCCTCTCCAAAAGTCATCAGCGAGCGAATGGCGGTAGGTGCAGTATAAAAAACATTCACTCTGTGCTTGGCAATTACCCTCCAAAAACGCCCTGCATCGGGGTAGGTAGGAATCCCCTCAAACATCAGCACCGTTGCGCCTGAAAGTAAGGGTCCGTAAACAATATAAGAGTGTCCTGTAATCCAACCCACATCTGCCGTACACCAATAGACATCATTTTCTTCGTATTGGAACACGTTTTCGAAGGTAAATTTGGTATAAACCATGTAGCCACCCGTGCTATGCACCACACCCTTGGGCTTGCCCGTAGAGCCAGAAGTATAGAGAATGAATAACTTATCTTCCGAGTCCATTTCCTCTGCCTCACACTCCTTGCTTGCCTTGTTCATTTCCTCGCCCCACCACACATCTCTGCCTTCTACCATGCTCACCTTGCCTTCCCCTCTCTGATAGACGATACAACGCTTTACGGAAGGTGTTTTCTCCAATGCTTCATCTACTATCTGCTTGACTTCTAAGGTTTTATTTCCTCTGTATGCAATGTCAGAAGTAATCACCGCATTGCACTCTGCGTCATTGATTCTATCGGCAAGCGAATTGGGCGAACACTACCGAGTGAATTGCGCCTATGCGGGCGCAGGCAAGCATCGCAATCGCCGCCTCTGGCACCATAGGCATATAGATACAAACCCTATCGCCTTTCTTTACGCCATTGTTTTTTAGTACATTGGCAAATTGGCAAACCTTCTCATAAAGCTCTCTGTACGTAAGTTTTACGAAAATGTCCGTAGGTTCATTGGATTCCCAAATAATCGCAACCTTGTCAGGATTGGTAAGTACATGCCTGTCCAAGCAGTTTTCGGTGATATTCAGTTTGCCACCAATAAACCACTGCACATCCAAATCATTAAAGTCCCAATCCAGTGTTCTTTTCCAAAGTTTGCGCCAGTGAAACTCTTGGGCAATGCCCGACCAAAAGGCTTCGGGGTCTTCTACGCTTTTGCGGTAGGTGCTGAGGTATTCCTCAAAAGATTTGATTCTCATAATTTACTATTTTTTAAATATGCTAATATTGTTAATTCCTTTATTATAAATAAGTTAATAATAAAAATTAGAGGTGTTTTGATACGAAAGTACAGCAATTTATTCACTTATACTTTAGTCAGATTACATTAGTAAGGTAAAAATATGCTTATCAAAGATTCTATCAAAATATAGTATATGAATCTTTTTATGTCTATATTTTGATAACTTTTTGTTCTTTCTGACTTTGATAGGCTAATTCTATGATTTTGATAACATTGTAAGCCTCTTGTGGCTTTACTGCCAATTCTTTTTTATGGCGTATTGTTTCATAAATATTAGTATAAAAATCTGTATATGAACCATTTAATGTTTCTATATTCCCTTCAAAATGTAAGTCGTTGATTTCTGTGTTGAGCTTGCCCCAAAACTTCTGCTCTTCCCTGCCCCACTCACTTGTATTAGGCAAATAGCCATTACTCAATGCTTCCTCTTGAGGGTCAAGTCCATATTTGATAAAAGAACCAGCACTTCCATGTAAGATAAATTTAGGCATAGCCTCTCTCACCAAATAACTTGATTTGAGCAATACCTGCAAATTGCCTTCTTCTTGGGGATAATCCAAGTATATTTCATAAAAATCATCTATTTTACTTGCCCTGCGCTGTTTCCCTATCTTTGCAAAGACACTATCAGGCATTCCAAACAAATGCAAGGCTTGGTCTATCAAATGTGAACCTAAATTATACACAATGCCCGCACCTATTCCGTCTTCTTCTTTCCAAGTATTAGCGGCAATGTAATTGCGGAAACGGTCATAATGAGCCTCATACACAGCCAAATCTCCTAACCAATG
The DNA here is from genome assembly GCA_025455345.1 of Thermoflexibacter sp. Classification (GTDB taxonomy): domain Bacteria; phylum Bacteroidota; class Bacteroidia; order Cytophagales; family Thermoflexibacteraceae; genus Thermoflexibacter. Next base: position 4,613 of record JALOMS010000327.1, read on the forward strand.
ATTGGCAATTATTTTTTTGACTGTTTTGAAATCACCATCATACCTGCGATTTTGGAATACACTAATAATCAAGTTTTTAGATTGGGCTATACTGATTAGCTCCTCCATTTCCCAAGAAGAATTAGTAGCTGGTTTTTCTAAAATAAGGTGCTTCCCTGCTAACAAAACAGCCTTACCTTGCTCATAATGGAATTGGTTGGGCGTATTAACTACTACTAATTCTATATCATCATCTTGTAAAATTTCTTCAAAAGTTTTTACTACTTGTATGTCTGGGTATCGGAGTTTAGATTTTTCGTGGTTTCTCTCCAATATTTTACAGATGCGGAATCTTTCGTCAATAGCAAGCAAAGGAGCATGAAATACACGTCCTGACATTCCATAACAAGTAAGAGCAACATTGATGGGTTCGATAATCATGGGCTTTATTGATTTTAAAATTAGGGAATACTTTGATTTGTTAAAAGTAGTATTTTCTTTGCAACCTATTATCGCATATTCTCGTCTTAATACAAATTTTTACAAACAGTGATTTTTGTCTTGTCTATTATTCTCTGGTTAAATTTAGTTAAATATCTAATAATGAAATATTTGGAAAATATTAAATGCTTAAATACTAATAAAGGCTTTAACAATGTGATAATAAGTCATTTAATAATCAAGCATATTGTATAGTTCTCAGCACATCAAATTAAAAATTAATATTTTTCCATCATGTTTTCATCTAAAATTTACCAACCTTTGCCAAATATTTTGCTAAATTGCGCTCGTTTTTAATGATTGTTTTAAAAGGTTAGGGAAGAAAGATGAAAGAATTGATAGATAAGTCGCATGTCCCTCAGCATATTGCGGTCATCATGGATGGCAATGGTAGATGGGCAAAAAAGAGAGGCATGAGCCGAGTTTTTGGGCATAAGAATGCAATTCAAGCGGTCAGAGAGATTTCAGAAGGCTCAGGAGAATTGGGTGTCAAATACCTGACTTTGTATGCTTTTTCTACTGAAAATTGGAGCCGACCTACGAAAGAAGTAGAGGCACTCATGGAGTTATTGGTAAAAGCAATCAAAGATGAATTGCCTACGCTAATGAAAAATAATGTCAAATTATTTAGTATAGGGGATATTTCTAACTTGCCAAACTCTACCCAGCAACAACTTGCTCAAGCCTTAGAAATTACCAAAAATAATACAGGCTTAAATCTTATTATTGCGTTGAGTTATAGTGGGAAATGGGACATCGTAGAAGCAACCAAGAAGATAGCCGAACAGGTAAAGCAAGGGAAAATCCTTGCGGAGGAGATAGATGAAAAGCTTTTTGCGAAGTATCTATCGACCAGCTATGCTCCTGATGTAGATTTAATGATTCGTACAGGAGGAGATTATCGCATTAGTAACTTTATGCTTTGGCAGTTGGCTTATGCAGAGTTGTATATCATGGAAAATGTTTTTTGGCCTGACTTCCGCAAACAACATTTATTTGAGGCTATTCTCGACTACCAAAGAAGAGAACGCCGATTTGGAAAAATTAGTGAACAGTTAAAAACAGCTACTACTAACGAATTATAATCAAACTACAATGAAAAAGTTTGTATTTCATACTATTCTATTTGCTACATTGTTGCTTATCACCCCTTTGTGCGTACATGCACAGCGCATGGGCATAGGACTAAGTCGCCCCAAAAAAGTAGAAGTCGACTATGCGAATCCAAAGGAGTATGTGATTGGAGGAATTACTATCACAGGGTCTGAATTTTTAGATAGAAATGCCTTACTGTCCATGACAGGCTTGAAGGAAGGAGATAAAATCAAAATTCCAAGCGAGGAAACAAGTAATGTTGTTCGTAAACTCTGGAAAAGTGGTATTATTGGTGATGCGAAGTTAGATATAGTAAAAATAGAAGGAGATAAGGTATTTTTGGAAGTATCTGTCAAAGAACGTCCAAGACTTTCGCGCACTATCTTTGAGGGCGTACCTAAAGGACAGCACGAAACGCTTTCTGATAAAATCAAATTGGTGAAAAGTAAGATTATTACTGATGCCATGATAAAAAGGTCTGAAAATATCATCATTAATCACTATGCAGACAAGGGTTTTAAAAACACCAAAGTACGCACGATTCAGCGCAAAGATACGCTCATGCAAAGGTCAAATCTTGCCTACTTACTCATCAACATAGATAAGGGTAATAAAGTAAAAATCAATAAAATAGAATTTGAGGGGGCGGGAGCTTTTCCTGAAAAGACGCTAAAACGCAAGCTAAAAAAGACCAAAGAGAAACGATTTGGGCGCATATTTTCTCCTTCTAAATTTGTTCAAAAAGAATTTGAAAAAGATAAGGAAAAACTGATTGAGTTTTATAACAAAAATGGTTATCGCAATGCCAAGCTCGAAGCAGATACCGTTTGGGACGAGAACGAGGAGTTAGTCAATATACGACTTAAAATTCATGAGGGTAAAAAGTTTTATTATAGAAATATAGATTGGGTAGGCAATACGGTGTATCCTGATAGTATCTTGACCAAAGTTTTGGGTATAGAGAAAGGTGAGGTTTATAACCCCGAAGAGATGCAAAAACGCTTGAATTACAGCCCAACTTCTACTGATATTACTTCCTTGTACATGGATGATGGTTATTTGTTTTTTAATGTGCAACCTGTGGAAGTCCAAGTAGATGAAGACTCGATAGATATAGAGATGCGTATATCAGAAGGGGAACAAGCAAATGTGAATAAAATCAACCTGAAAGGCAATACCCGTACAAGCGACCATGTAGTTCATCGCGAACTGCGTACTATCCCTGGTGCAAAATTTAGCCGTTCGGATATTATTCGTACTACCAGAGAGCTTGCGGCACTAAACTACTTTGACCCTGAAAAAATAGCTCCTCAACCTATCCCTAATATGTCTGAAAGTACAGTAGATATCAACTGGTCTTTGGAAGAGAGACCCAGCGACCAAATAGAGCTTTCAGGTGGATGGGGAGGTTTCTTTGGATTTGTTGGTACGGTAGGTTTAGTATTAAATAATTTCTCAGTGAGGAAATTTTCAAAATTCAAAGATTGGAGAGGTATCCCGCAGGGTGATGGACAGCGATTGGCTCTTAGGGTACAAGCCAACGGGCGACGTTTCCAAAATTATTCATTGACATTTACAGAGCCATGGCTTGGTGGCAGAAAACCCAATGGTTTCTCCTTTGGTATCAATCACTCCGTCAGCCGTTTTATAGATTTTTCTACCCAAAGAACCACAGGTTCTTTGCAAATCAGTGGAGTTACAGCGAGTTTGATTCGTAGGCTCACCTTCCCTGATGACTGGTTTACGATGAGTAACTCACTTGCTTTCCAGCATTATAACTTGAATAATTATCAAGGTTTTGGACTGGCAGATGGTCGCTATAATAGTATTACTTTTAATACTACAATTTCAAGAAATAGTATAGACAATGTGCAGTATCCGCGTTCTGGCTCTACGGTTTCTTTAAGCATTGCGCTTACTCCGCCTTATTACTCTATTTTAGGGAGAAATCTTTTTGATAGAACAGAAGGAGTAAAATGGGTAGAATACCACAAGTGGATGTTTGATAATTCTTGGTATCAACAAATTGTAGGAAATTTGGTGTTAAGTGCGAGGGCGCACATGGGCTTTATAGGCTCTTATAACTCTAATGTGGGGATTACACCTTTTGAAAGGTTCGTTTTAGGGGGTAGTGGCATGACGTTCAATAACTTCTTACTTGGTACTGAGATTATTGCATTGAGAGGCTATCAAGACCAGTCGGTAATTCCTCTTCAGTCCGATGCCAATGGAGGATTAAGGTATAGAACACCGAATCAAGGTGGTCAAGGTGGGATTATTTATAACAAATATGTAGTAGAGTTGCGTTATCCGCTTTCTTTGGCACAGTCTGCGACTATTTTCGTACTTGCTTTTGCAGAAGGTGGAAATAATTGGGCGCGTTTTTCTGACTTTAACCCATTTGATTTAAAACGTTCTGCTGGTGTAGGAGCAAGAATTTTTATGCCTGCTTTTGGTATGTTAGGTATAGATTGGGCGTATGGATTTGATAGTATTGCTGGCGCACAGCAGAATGTTGGTGGTGGTCAGTTCCACTTTATCATTGGACAGCCGATTAGGTAAAAGCATTTGGTTAAACAATTTTCTTCTAATAATAGACTTATTTTTACTAACTAATTGATTAATCGTGCTTTTTTATTCAAACCACTGTTAGGGTCTTTGACCAATAAGTAATTTAACTTTTCTAAGCGTTCTTTGTATTAAAGTCCCATTGGGACTTCCAGTCTGGGACGATATATTTGTAGAAAATGGAATTTTAGCACAAC
>JALOMS010000328.1 GCA_025455345.1 Thermoflexibacter sp.
TTGTGCTAAAATTCCATTTTCTACAAATATATCGTCCCAGACTGGAAGTCCCAATGGGACTTTAATACAAAGAACGCTTAGAAAAGTTAAATTACTTAAAACTCTTTCCTTTTTTCTAAAATATTCCTATGCTCCATGGTTGCAGTTGCATTTATGGGTTGAACCCAAGAATGATAAAAACTAAGAAATTTTGTTTCCTTACAATATCATTTTATTAATTTAGCACCAAAATAGATTTATTTCAAAATCACAAAAATTTATTGAATATGTCATCTTTTGAAGTTAAAGGGAAGTTATTAGTCAAATACGAAAGCCAACAAGTTACAGACCGTTTTAAAAAACGAGAGTTTGTAGTAGAAATACCAAGTGGGAACTATACAGAACAGGTGAAGTTTCAGCTTACTCAAGACAAATGTGAATTATTAGATAGGTTTAAGGTAGGAGAAGAAATGACTGTTTTTTTTAACCTACGTGGTAAGCCATATACCAAAGATGGTGTAACTACTTATTTTAATAATTTGGACGTATGGCGTATAGATGTGGTCAAAGCGGAGAAAAATAATGATAGTACCGTACAAGATGAAATCCCAGAGGGTTTTACATTCAAAGACGCACCCGATAATGAAGAGGGACTACCTTTCTAAATTACCTTTGGTGGACTATGCAAACATATCATCAGATACAAATCACAGAAATTGAGATTTTTAAACTCAATATTCCTCTAAAGAATCCCTTTATTATTTCTTTGGGGACAATCACTGATGCCAATAATATTGTTGTCAGGATTCATACCAATCAAGGGATATACGGCATAGGGGAATGTTGTCCGTATATCTATATAGTAGGAGAAACCCAAGAAAGCGAATTTGAGATTGCTAAAAAGATAGCTCTCCTACTCAAAGGAAAAAATCCCTTACAGATAGAAGACAGAATTGCTGAAATAAATAAAGCCGTAAAGTTCAATCCTACTATCAAAAGTGCTTTTGATATGGCTCTTTTTGATATATTAGGGAAATACGCACAAATGCCACTTTATGCGGTCTTGGGGGGAACGAATGACCGCAAAATATTTACTGATATGACTGTTAGCCTGAATACACCTGAGCTAATGGCGGCTGAAGCATTGCTATTCAAGCAACAAGGGTTCAGGGCAATAAAAGTCAAATTAGGAACTAATGCCAAAGATGATGTAAGTCGTATCCAAGCAATTAGGGAAGCGATAGGGGAAAAAATCCCGTTGAGAATAGATGCTAATCAAGGTTGGGATTGTGTTACAGCAATAGCCACTTTAAAATCTTTGGAAAAATATGATATTGAGCATTGCGAAGAGCCTGTTCCCCACTGGAATAATCGCGACCTGCTCAGAGTAAGAAATGAAAGTCCTATCCCTATCATGGCAGACGAGTCTTTGTTTGATGAGCATGATGCTTTTCGTTTAGCAAGTATGGGAGCGTGTGATTATTTTAATATCAAACTTTCCAAATCTGGAGGACTTCATTCCGCACTCAAAATAAGCAATATTGCTGAAGCGGCAGGCATTAAGTCCCAAGTTGGTTGTATGTCAGAAAGTAGATTGGCATTGACGGCTTTGGCTCATTTGGCTATGACGAAGAAAAATATTGTCCACTTTGATATGGACTCAGCATTGATGCTTTCGGAAGACCCCGTTGTTGGAGGTATTCATTACCTCAAAGAAGGAGAAATCCAATTGCCTGATGCCATAGGTATAGGAGCTGATATTTCGCAGACTTATTTGGACAAAATGTTCAAATGCGTAATCTAACAGAATATTAGCGTCTCTCGATAGCCAGGCGATATGCCCTATCATAATGAATACTAAGATTTTTCCAGTCAAATTCCACAGACGCAGATTCTGTTTTGTTCCTTTGGCTAATGCGCTCGCGTCTTGATTGTTGGACAAATGAAAACATCTGCTCGGTCAATTCATTAGCGGCTTCGTCAAATCCCTTGTTATAACGTTTGACAACGTACATTCCCTTGTTTTGGTGGTCAGGAATATTTTTGAGTACATAATCTCCATAACCAGAAAGGTCACTGGTAATAGACGGTACGCCACTCGCATTACATTCCAAAGGAGTATAGCCCCATGGTTCATAATAACTTGGGAAGACACCAAGGTGGCATCCTCTGACGAACTGACCATAATCCATGCTAAATAAGGGACTCGAAGTAGTGATAAAGTCGGGGTGATAAACAATCTTAACTTTGTCATACGCATTATTGACCAAGTGAGCGGCGCGTAAAAAGTTTAGAATTTCGTCATTGCCATCGTCTATAAGGTTGTGCGTAACTACGATTGGCAGTTGGGAAGTGCGCCATGCTTGCACAGTCCTCCGTAGGCGCAATTTCCAGTAGTCATCAATAAAATCATTCAAAGGAGGAAGCTTTGGCGCAATCCCTGCGGCTACTTCATAAAACATTCGCTCCCCGACTTGTTTGGTAATCTCATCACAAGTCTGGCGTATTTCTTCTAATAAGGCTCTGGATTGTAAAGCCGCGGGATTGATGCTATAATACGGTCTTTTGGTTACAAAAAACATGACAACAGTTTTGTCGATATTGTACAAACGCATCAATCCGTTCAGTCGCGCTAATGCCTCTAAGGTTACATCAAAACCTTTATTTCTAAACTCATAACGTCCTGAAGTAAAGAAAAATAGAGTCTTGTCCAAATCAAACTTGTAATTGTGGAAAAAATGCCCCATGACAAATTCATTGATTTGCTCTTTGTATTCTTTATGAAGATTTTGAAATTCATGCAAGGCAACAAAACGTTCTATATTTAATCCATTAGGTAATATGACATCGGATTTTCGCCCTAAGAGATAAATGCACTCTTGGTCAGTTACATCGCTGACTGTTGTAAATACATGAGAGCCATGTGCCGCCGACCTTTCTATGGCTACCGAAGGTTCTATATTAAAATGTTTTGCTTCTTTTGACCAATCGTAAAATGGCAGATGATTGTAAAAATTAGGGTCATTCATTGCCAAATAACGCCCTAATAGCGTAGCGTGTGTAGTAAAAACAATCTGGACAGGCAAGCCCATTCTCCTCATTTCTGGAATAGGTGTTCCAGCCATCCATTCGTGAAAATGAGCAATAATTGGCTGTTGTGTAGTTTGCCCATCTGCCAAAAACCTATAAAACTCCTTGACTTGATAGCCCAAAGAAACTACTTGGTCTATGAGGTCGACATCATTAGGTGTACCAATGCCGTGGTGTTCCCAAAGTTCATACTTAATCTGCCCTAATTTATTATAAACACTAAAAGGATTAAAAAGCACGACCAAGGGTCGCCCCGTTACTAACCAATAGCCATAATGTACCTCAAAACCAGCTTGACGCATCTTCAAGACCGCCTTCCCCATAGGGTGGTCATAATCATCAGAAGGCTCAAATTCGGCTAAAACATTAGGAGGCATATAAGGACCCAAAAGGCAGTACCTGTTTCCCCATTTTTCAACCATAGCAGGAACTTTGCTACGGATAACGGTATAAATACCACCGACTTGGTTACACACCTCCCATGCTGTTTCTATTAAGAGGGGTTCTGTATCATTGATTATCATGGTGTCTATGCGATAAATTTTAGGAGTCTAATTTCAATATTGACATTTTCAAGTTGAATTTTAGGTAAAATCTTTGAATTGTGCAAGATGTATATGCAAATTAATTTTTGGTTTACCTTTTATTACCACTTTTAGCTGTTTTTTTCTCTACTACTACCCCCTCTATTTTTAGCCAAAACACTTGATTCAAGTCTGTCATTACCGTAATAGTCTTGCTAAACTCACCCCATCTACCTTTGGGAGCAAATTTTACTGTGATTTTTCCTTTCTCCGTTGGCTTGATTGCCTCCTTAGACCAATCTGGGGTCGTACACCCACACGAAGGCTGTACCATGATGATTTTAGTATCTTTGAATCCATTATTGGTATATTCAAACTCTACACTTACCTCACCTGCCGACTCCACTACATCGCCAAGATGATGAGAAACTCTCTTGAATTCTATTTGTGCAAAAATGGGAGTAATACTTAGCAACCAACAGGTAAGTAGCCAAAGACAATAAATAAATGTTTTTTTCATAAAGTATTAATTTAAAGTAGTTTGAATATTAATATGACAAAATATATGCTAAATGAAGTTTCTATGCTACTAAAATATGACATATATTTGAAGTCTTTGGGTTATATGGAAAATCTTATTTATAATAAATAATACACTGTTTTTCAGTTATTTATGAAATTTATTTACATTTTTATTTGCTCTGATGAGTTCTTTTTTCAGCAGATAAATGGCTACTTGACTGTATTCCTTGTACTTCTGTTTCCCGTCTTTTGGGTGCTTTGATTGCCAATAGTAGAGTTGTTTTTCTATTTCCTGGGGAGTGTTGTGTTTACTGATTTCTTTTTTTACACTTAGCCAAATTTGCGCTCGATTCTGCTTTATGATACCAATATTCAGTTGTAAAGTTTCATCTAAATCTTTGTTAATAACCTCATTATCAGAATAAATAACACCTTGTTCCGTAAATTTTATTTCTTCTATTAAATTGATATTCAAAGGATTAATCATAAGAGGTGTATTACCTCTCACATCTTCACAAAATGTGGTGGTGGTTGTAGTTTGAGTTTCATCAGTCCAAGAAATTCTCCCAGAACAGACTCCAAGCATATTGCTGTAATCTAACTGTTTAAGCGGGTCATTGCTCTGCGCTTCCCAATGTTCTATTTGTGTAATAGGTGCTTTTTCAGTGTACACATAGCGCATACAGTAGGCACACAAATGCCCTTGTTCTTCTAATAAAGCCTCAATAGTTTCGGTTTTCCCTTGCTCATTGCTAAATTGTGAATATCCTTCATTTTCTCCTTTTTGAAATTGCTCACGAAAACGAGTGAGCTTAGAAGGCTCATTGTTCTTCTTGATAAATCTCATGCTCGTTTTTTAGTAAGTCGATAGATGTTTCATAACCTAAAAGTTCTGGGTCGTTGCCCAAAATCATACTTTTAAGTGTATCTAAAAGATTTTCAGCTTTTTCTACATTTTCACGTTCTATTTCAATGGAGAGCGAATTAAGTAGTTTTTGCACTTCTTCTGCACGTTCAGGAACTTCAAATGCCTCTAAATAAATGGAGTGCAAATTTTTTCCATAGGCAGGAATCTTATGCACACTATTTTTATTTACTTTAAATATATTGACCTCCTCATTTTTTAAGTTGCTGATAACCAGAGGAGAATGAGTAGTAATGATGAATTGTGTTTGTACAAATTCTTCTTTTAGCACCTTCAAGATGTTTCTTTGCCATTTGGGGTGTAGGTAAGTATCTATCTCATCTACAAAACAAATCGCTGGCTCTTTGGTGAAATCTTTGGAATCTGAATAAGCCTCTGCCATGCGCTGTAACAGATAACCAATCCAACCAATCACAGACTGAAAGCCTTGACTTACTAAGTCTATGGAAATACCCAAAGGATTGTTTTGTGTGGTAATCCAGACATCATTGTTGTTTAAGACCTCCTTGAATTTTACTTCTTCTTGGGTAATTTTAGAAAAAATATCAAATACCTTGGTGATGATTTGCCTTTCTTGGGAAATAAAATTTTCTTTTCCTTCTTTGAGTGCTTGGAGTTCTCTTTTGTTTGCTTCTGCGTCTAAATTGATTATCCAAGAAGAAAACAATTGCAAGCGATTATCTCCGTCATTGTTAATCAAAGGAATTAAGTCGCTTATTTCGGGAAGTTGGACTGCATTGCGCTGTTTGGGTTGTTCTCCTAACTTGACAGTACCTCTGCTTTGTGTAAAACCAATGAT
>JALOMS010000329.1 GCA_025455345.1 Thermoflexibacter sp.
GATTGGTAATAGCTTCCCAAACTTTTTCTTTAGGAGCATTGATAGTGATTTGTGTTTGTGCAGTGAATAGATTTCTCATAATTTGTAATAGATTAAAAAATAAATAAAAAATAAAAAGCAAACAATTTTTAATAATTTTATACAAATGTATTGTTATTTATTGATGTTTATAAAATAATTCTTAAATTTTTTTTATCAATTTTGAGGATTCAAATCGAATTATTAACTTGAGTAATTGAAAAAATTATTTCACATTTTACCTTAACAATCAATCATTTATGATGAAATTAGTTCTTAAGATTGTCGTTTCAGCAGTTGCTATTTTATTAACAACTGGCTTGTTGGAAGAATATGGTGTATATGTCAAAGATTTTCTTACTTCATTAAAAGTGGCGGTGGTTTTAGGGCTACTCAATACCTTTATCAAACCTATTTTCAAGTTTTTGACTTTCCCTATTACTTTAGCAACTTTTGGTCTTTCCTTATTAGTCATTAATACAGCTATTATTATGATAGCAGACTTTTATGTAGCCGATTTCCAATTGCCCAATTTCCTATTAGCTTTTGCTTTTGGTTTAGTGGTTTCCGTAGCTACTTATGTATTAGAGATGATTTTTGGATTGGACTAAATCTAACTCCAATTTGTTTTAAAAATTGGACAAAAATACGCTGAATTTTTTATTCCTGAGTTTATCTCAAATTTTGCGAATGATGACCTCATTAATATCTCTAAATTCGTATTTTTGCAAAAATAATCACTCAACAATAACCATGAAATCATACTTCTTATTTTACAGCTATTTATTACTTATTTTCTTTTGTTTTTCTTGTTCTCAAGAACGAAGTCTGCCGATTTTAGGAGAAAAGAAAACAACTACCAAGACCATAAATGGAGAACAAGTTATAGATACTATCTATCATCAAATCCCTGATTTCAAGTTTGTTAATCAAGATAGTCTTTGGATTTCCCAAGAAGACTTCAAAGATAAAATCTATATTGTAGATTTCTTTTTTACGTCCTGCCCAACTATTTGCCCTATTATGAAAACCCAAATGCTTCGGTTACACGAACATTTCAAAGGTAATCCTGCTATCAAAATCCTCTCACATACGATAGACCCCTACCACGATACAGTAGGTGTGCTGAAAGACTATGCTACTCGTTTAGAAGTAGATACGAAACAATGGAATTTTGTAACAGGGGAGAAAGACAAGATATACGAAATCGCGGCAAAAGGATATTTTGTTTCTGCCAAAGAAGATAAAAATGAAGCAGGTGGTTTTATACATAGTGGGGCGTTTGTATTGGTGGACAAAAATCGCAGGGTAAGGGGGTATTATGACGGAACAAAGACAGAAAAGGTAGATTTGCTTATGCAAGACATTGAATTACTATTAAAAGAAGGAATAACAAATTAGGGCTTTATAAAAAGAAAATCCACTTCATTGTAAAGTGGATTTTCTTTTATTTATCTATTTGCTTGTGGTATAGACTTGTACAATCGGCAAATATTATGCCCTTCGCGACGCTCCAATTCTATATCATCCATTATCTTTTTTACTAATATTAGCCCAATACTACCATTCTTCTTATCATTAATAATTTGCTGTATATCAGGAACTTTGTATTCTAACAAATTAAAATTATCATTGGATTGGTCGTGTATCTCAAAGATAAAAGTATTATTCTCACGCCTAATTTTGACCTCAAGCAAGTCATTCTTATTACAATGATGAGAATGAATAATCAAATTTGCACAAATCTCATCTATGGCAAGTTTGATAAAATAAATATCTTCTGGAGATACTTGATATCTATTCAAGACATTCTCCACAAAACATCTAATTTCTTGAAGATTTTCCTTAGTGCATGGTATTTGTAAACTGTGCATCATCTACGTAATTTTTTGCTTCTTCTTTAGATTCTTTAATGACTATCAGTAGGTCTAAGCCTAAAATCTTAAAAACAGTTTGGATTTTTTCACTCATTCCATACAGAACCAAATGAATATTGTTCTGTGTACATTCTTCTAAGCGGGAAGTAAAAGCACCAATACCCGGAGAAGAAATATAATCCAACTGGGAGCAATCTATGAATATATTTTTCTGCCTTGAGTTAATTGCCTCTTCCAAAGCACTATCAAATATAACTGAAGAACTTGCATCCAAATCTCCTATGATACTGATAATATGAAACCTATCTTCATTGTTTATTAAGAGTTCCATCGAAGTATATTTACGTTTTGAGAAAAAATAAGTTTACTAAATTATTACTATTTTTTTACAAAGTAAGTTTTTTATTACTTTTTCGTAAATATTTTCATCTGCTTGCCTATTATTCCCTCAAATTTACTGATATGCCATAGCTTAAGTAAGTGTGCAAAATAAAAAGACCTTCCTTATACAGGAAAGGTCTTTTTATTAATTATATGATTTTAGATGATTACATCATTCCGCCCATTCCACCGCCGTGTGGCATAGCTGGAGCCGCTTTTTCTTCTGGCTCATCTGCTACTACACACTCTGTGGTGAGTAACAATGCGGCAATAGAAGCCGCATTTTCCAATGCCAAACGAGTTACTTTGGTTGGGTCGATAATACCTACGGCAAACATATTCTCATATTTGTCATCGCGTGCATTATAACCAAAATCATCTTTGCCTTCTTTTACTTTTTGAACTACTACAGAGCCTTCGCCACCAGCATTAGCTACGATTGTTCTCAAAGGAGATTCTAAAGCTACTCTGATGATATTTACACCTGTAGCTTGGTCTTCGTTAGCTACTTTTACATTGTCAAGGGCTTTGATAGCTCTGATTAGCGCAACACCGCCACCTGCTACGATACCTTCTTGTACTGCGGCTCTTGTAGCGTGCAATGCGTCATCTACTCTATCTTTCTTTTCTTTCATTTCTACTTCGGTAGCCGCTCCGATATAAAGGATAGCTACGCCACCAGAGAGTTTAGCCAAACGCTCTTGTAGTTTTTCTTTATCGTAATCAGAAGTAGTAACGTCGATTTGAGCTTTGATTTGATTGACACGAGCTTGGATTTCATCACTTTTACCTGCGCCATTTACGATGGTAGTATTGTCTTTGTCAATGATGATTTTCTCTGCTCTACCAAGGTAATGTAATGTAGCATTTTCTAATTTATAACCTCTTTCTTCAGAGATTACAGTACCACCTGTAAGAATAGCAATATCTTCTAACATTGCTTTTCTTCTATCACCAAAGCCAGGGGCTTTTACTGCGGCTACTCTCAATGCTCCTCTGATTTTGTTTACTACCAAAGTTGCCAATGCTTCACCATCTACATCTTCAGAAATAATCACCAAAGGTTTGCCTGTTTGTGCTGCCGCTTCAAGTATAGGCAACAACTCTTTCATGGAAGAGATTTTCTTGTCATAGATAAGAACGAAAGCATTTTCTAATTCTGCTTCCATTTTATCAGTATTAGTTACGAAGTAAGGAGATAGGTAGCCTCTGTCAAATTGCATACCTTCTACAGTTTTTACTTCAGTTTCTGTACCTCTTGCTTCTTCTACGGTGATAACACCATCTCTGCCTACTTTTTCCATTGCATTAGAAATCATGTTACCGATTTCTTCGTCGCTATTTGCAGAAATCGTAGCAACTTGTGCTATTTCGCTTGCATTGGAGATAGGTTTAGATTGAGATTTGAGGTTTTCCACTACGGCAACTACGGCTTTATCAATGCCTCTTTTCAAGTCCATAGGATTTGCGCCAGCCGCCACGTTCTTGATACCGATAGAGAAAATGGCTTGCGCCAATACAGTTGCAGTAGTCGTACCATCACCTGCGCTATCTGCTGTCTTAGAAGCTACCTCTTTTACTAACTGCGCTCCCATGTTCTCGATAGCGTCTTTGAGTTCGATTTCCTTTGCTACAGTGATACCGTCTTTGGTTACAGCAGGAGACCCAAACTTCTTGTCGAGGATAACATTACGACCTTTTGGACCCAAAGTAACTTTCACAGCATCAGCCAAAGTATCAACGCCTTTTTTCAACTTATCTCTTGCGTCTGTATCGAATACAATTTTCTTTGCCATTTTATTTATGAGTTTTAATGTTTAACAAATTTGATTTTTTGAAATGTGTGTTTGTTTGGTCTTTCAGATTTAGTATTTATTAGAATTTAGTATCTATACGAAATAGTATAAAAACTAAAAAACATCTCTAAATCTGTAGTTTTTTTAAAGTATTGCGAAAATATCTGATTCGCGCATGATGAGATATTCTTTGCCATCGACAGTGATTTCTGTACCAGCATATTTGCCATAAAGTACAGTATCATTCACTTTCACGGTAAGAGGCTCATCTTTTTTGCCTGTCCCAACAGCGACTACCACGCCTTTTTGTGGTTTCTCTTTCGCTGTATCAGGAATGAATAAACCAGATGCGGTTTTTTCTTCTGCTGGCGCAGGTTCTACCAGAACTCTGTCAGCTAAAGGTTTAATGCTAATGTTTGACATGATTTTACAATAAAATAATGTAATGAAGAATTTAAAAAAATGAATATTCTTTTTTGAAGGCGCAAAACTAAGTAAGTTTTGGCTAATAAACTTTAAAATTTCGTTTTTGTTTTAGCATTTTGTATGCCATGCCACTATCAGGGCTTTTTATTGGTATTTTTGACACTTTTCATTTAGGATTGTGTCAGTTTTTTTGTTAAAAAATTTAAAAACCTGACATTTTTGCAGGTTTAAAGTTTTTTATTTTCCATTCAACCATTTCATACATTTTAGCGTTTTGATTAGAAATCTTATACAAATATGATAAAATCACCCAATCTCTTATTCTTGTTCATTCATAGTATATTATTAATAACTCTGTTGGCTTGTGATAAAAAAGAAAATATTAGTCCATCACCAGACGATATCTGGTCTGTAAGCACTCCCCTACCCTATCCTCTAAAAATTCCTGAAAAATTTAGTACCAATATCAGTATGCCTACTGATAACCCTCTGACTATCCAAGGAGTAGAGCTTGGGCGAATGTTATTTTATGAAAAAAGATTATCAGGTAACAATACAATGTCCTGCGCCTCCTGCCATAAACAGGAAAAAGCATTTAGCGATGACCGAAGATTTAGTGTTGGTATTCAGGGAATTGCGGGAAATAAGAACTCTATGTCCTTAGCAAACCTGCTTTGGACAAATCGTTTTTTTTGGGACGGGCGAGCCAATAGCTTAGAACAGCAAGCCTTACAGCCTATCCAAGACCCCATAGAACTTCACCAAAATCTTGGACAGGCAATCAAAAAACTACAAGAAACGGATATCTATCCACCTAAGTTTAAGTTAGTCTTTGGTAATGAGCAAATTACGGCAGAAAATGTCGCCAAAGCAATCGCCCAATTTGAACGTACGCTTATTTCTGCCAATTCAAAGTATGACAAATATCTTAGGGGAGAATACCAGCCTACAAATTTGGAACTCAAAGGATTAGATTTGTTTTTTACACACCCTATCCCCCAAGCAAACCTCAGAGGAGCTAACTGTGGGGACTGCCACTTACAAATCACTCTTTCAGGAGACCGAAATGGTTTTAAGGGATTTCATAACAATGGGCTTGACAATGATGCAAACTTGAATGTTGGTTTACAGCGTATTACCAATAATCCTAATGACAGAGGTAAGTTCAAAGCCCCTACTTTGCGAAATATAGCTTTGACTGCTCCGTACATGCACGATGGAAGATTTACTTCTTTAGAACAAGTCTTAGAACATTATGACCAACATATAAGAATCAGTCAGACGCTTGACCCTCTGATACTTGAAGCGAGCAATGAGCAGTTTTTG
>JALOMS010000330.1 GCA_025455345.1 Thermoflexibacter sp.
CAATGTGGTATTGAAGGGTGAAGGGGAGTTGGTAGATTGTGCGGGTTTGAAGGCTGGCAATTACTACATGGTGTATGACAACAAAACGGAGAAGTTTAGCAAGGTGGAGCCTGTGGTAGCTGAGGAAAAGGCTGGCAAAAAAGTGAAAAAAGGTGGAAGATAAGCCAAAAAAGATAGCGATTAAGTAAGTGTTTTTTATTTATTGAATTTTTAACCTTATTATTATTAAAATTATGAATATCATAGGATTTACCCCAAACAACAACATGAAAAATATTATTGGTTTTCTAAACACCGCGGGCTTAATCCTCTTGACAAAAAATCTTGCTTTTTTACCTAAGCGCAGGCAAGTCCTTTTTTCTTCAATATCTTCAGGCGTATTCAAAGGTTGTAAGGAGGGATACCATAGGATATAACCTTCTTTCTCAAAAAGTAATTGAGGTTTTGTCCATGCTTGAGTGTTTTCGGGGTTGCTAAAATCTGCGTTTTTATTAAATGAAATATACACCTTACTCCCCTTCCAAGACGCACCTACTACATGCCCCATCAACATTACCCAACAATTCAAGTATGTATTCCAACTTACAGAAGGTCCCCAATGAAATCCTCCAGAAGGGGACGAAGCCGCTCCTCCGCCTGCCTCTATGGGGATTTGTAAAGAAGCGATAGGCTTGCCTATTCCATTAAAAGGAGCATTGAAACCATTACCGTCCCAACGTTTTGCTTTGCCCTGGGGGTTGTCTAAGTCAGATATGGCTATTCTTGCTACACTGATACATTGCCCAGACCATTCTTTTTGCCTATTATAGGTAGTTTCATTATACACATCAGGATAACCGTACTCTCCGTAAAATAGATATAAATAGTCGCCACTTGCTACGGCTGAAGGGTCTCCTACTCCTCCTGCAAAAGTATTAGAAGTATTATGCGGTTTAAGGATTAATCTTGGGTCAAGGTCTTCTATAAAAATGCCTTTGTTTTCCCAACTATGTCCACCATCAATTGATTTCATGATTCCAATACGACATACTGCGGCAGGGCTTGTGGGACCTTGCAAACCTTGAGGCCATTTTTCATTTTTATACCCTTGTCCTGTAAGCGAGTCGTATGGATAGGTAGAAGGATAGTTTTCATTGTGATAAACGGCATAAAGTGTTTTTCCAGAAGCATCTTTGGCATCTTGATAAACGGTTTCAAACCATACAGCCCCGTGTAATCCCTCTTGCCCAATCGGAGCATTGGGAGGCATTTTAGGGTCATAAAATTCCTCTTTTCCCCTTCTAAATACTTCATCTGCATTCTTTCCATTGGCAAACTTAAGGTCTTTGGCATCGCCCCAAAGAGGGTCTTCTCCATATTTGCCAGGGAAAATTCTAAAAGTATCTCCAATCCACGCCTCTGCCATGTTACAATCTACAAAGGAGTTGAATTTTATCTTGTCTGCGGGCAATAATTTGAACTTTGGGTCAAAAGCCTCATCATTGCTACTTTCTTTTGGCGAACACGCATAAAAAAAGACAATAATGGTTACAAATAGACTAAAAGGCAGAGAATAATTCATTTTCATAGGATTTGCAATTTTAATGATATATTAATTTTAATAATAAAAAAGGCTTACTAAAAATTGGTCAGTCATTTGGATTAAAAAAAATATGGTCAGTCGGGGAAACTGACGGCTCGAAATGGTAGGTTTTGAGATTCTCCATTATTGGCATTGCAGATGGGCTACCTCACCAATAATGGAGAAAATTTTTTATTCTGCTTGGGGTCTGAATCCAATTTTGCGCTGATTTCCAGCTTCCTCCTCAAAATTTAAGTCTTTCAAATCAGCTAATGTCAAGGTAAGTAACATTTCTTCCGTGCGACTTGCTTTGTCCAAAGATGCCATGCGAAGGTGTTGTTTCCTGACAGCTTGGCTGATAATTTTTCTTACAGAACGCGCATTCCCAAAATATTTATCGCGTCTGTCATAGAGATATTTCATGTACTTTTTCAAATACTCATCTGCTTCAACATCTGGAGTAAGTTTTTCGTGTTGGAGCATATAAATGGCTATTTGGTACAAATCATCTGCTACATAATCTTCGAAATTAAGAGTCTTGTCGAATCGTGATTTTAGTCCCGGATTAGACTCTATAAATCTATCCATAGGTTCTGTATAGCCTGCGACAATGACGATAAACTTCCCTCTCTTATCCTCCATTTGCTTCAAAATAGTTTCTAATGCCTCATTGCCAAAGTCATTCACAATGCCCTGCGGTGAAAGAGAATAGGCTTCATCTATAAACAGTACGCCTCCTATTGCTTTTTCTACTCTTTCCATAGTTTTCAGTGCGGTCTGACCAATAAAACCTGCCACCAAACTTTGACGGTCGCACTCTACCAAATGACCACGCTCCAAAATACCAAGTGCTTTGTAGATTTTTGCTAAAATACGCGCCACCGTTGTCTTACCTGTTCCTGGGTTGCCTCTAAATACTGTATGCAAGGAGAACCGCCCTAATACATCTCTCCCTGTATCACGGTAAAAACGCACTAACTTTATCAGTTCAAAGATTTGATTTTTGACTTCTACTAATCCTATCATACTGTTTAGCTCGGTCATTGCTTCGTCGAGTAGCGCATTGTCTTCCTCGATGAGAGGTAATTCGCTTACTTCTTCTTTGAATATTCTTTGAACATCTTGTAGCTCTACTTTTTTGAGCATTTCGGCGGTAACTTGCGAAAGGTCAGCAGATTTCATTACTCGCAAGCCCATGTTCATCTTTGCCTCATCGACCAAAGAGTTTACCAAACGCGCATTACCAAATGCTTCATCTCTATTGCGATAGCTTTCTGTAATTTTTTTGTTTAGGTAAGTAACTGCCTCTAATGTAAATTCTATGTCTTTTTGCTTGGCGGCAAGCTCTACGATTTGGCTTAATTCCTGTGGCAGATAGTCAGGGAAGTCAAAGTAGATATTAAAGCGAGATTTGAATCCGGGGTTTGAGTCTAAGAATATATCCATTTCTTTGGGATAGCCAGCCACAATGATAGCGATGTCGCCAACACCATCTGACATTTCCTTGATAAGCGTTTCTACAACTTCCTGCCCATAATCCTTGCTATCCTCTTTGCTTCTGATAAGAGAATACGCCTCATCTATGAAAAGTACGCCTCCTCTTGCCTTGTCTATCATCTCCTTCACTTTGGGCGCAGTTTGACCGATATACTGTCCTACAAGTTCTGCCCTACCGACCTCATGGACTTTCCCATTGCTAAGCAAGCCCATGTTTTTATAGATTTTACCCAACATTTTGGCTATTGTTGTCTTGCCTGTACCTGGATTGCCTCTGAATACCGAGTGAAGGTTAATTCTCTGATTTTCATCAAAACCTTGCTCTTTGCGAAGTTTTAAGAAACGCAAGTAGCTCATATAGTCTTGAATTCTTGTTTTGACTTGGTTCAATCCAATGAGTTCATTGAGTTTAGCAAGTAATTCTTCTAAGTTTTCCTCGGGTTCTTCTGTTTTCTGATAGTTTTCTACGCGCAGGAGGTCATTACCGACTAATAGGGTACTCTCTCCTTTCTGCCAATCGTCCCCTGCTTCAAAAGGCACAACAGCAATGAGCTGATCCATAAACGTTACTTCTAAACGATATTTATCCGCATACCATGAGCCAGCCGTATCAGACCCCCAACCTGTGGTAATGAATACTTGCTCTTCGTTAGGATTGACCTTGCGGAGTTCTACCGTTCTTCCTTTGAGTTGTCCAGCGTCATTATAAAAATTAAAGAAAAGTTCTGCATACCAAGAAGATGATTGCAAATTGTTGATAGACAACTCTGCCCAGATATATCGTGTGTCTTTGGCTTTAAAGGAACTGTAATAAGTACGCTCTCCTTCAGGTACGCCTTTGTTGGGTCCTTCGTAGAGTTTGATGTATTTAAGCTCAAGATAAGGGTTCTCATCAGATAAAACGGGACCGCCACTTTCTACATAAAACTTTTTCCGTCCTACCAACTCCTCATCTATGTATGCCTCCCACAGATAATCACCTCTTGTCCAGAAAGCACCAGCTTCTTTGTTGCCCCATCCTTCTCTTATTTGCACGACATTGTCTTCTTTGGACACCTTGTATTTGTCCAATTTAATATCACAAAGATCATCTCGCTTGCCCTTTTCACTAATACGGAATGCTTTGAGGCGAATAGCAGTTTCCCAATCTTCCTCATCAAAAAGTTTATTGTAGAAAGAAAGCTCTGCATAAAGGTAAGTTGTTTCCATATTTTCAAAAACAGTGCGATATTTTTTCTTGCCATCAGCAAGCCACTCCGTAGAAGAATATACCTTTAAATCTTTAAATTTATATTTTTTGTCTAACACTTTTATATAATTGAAAAATAGTTAAAATCTAATAAATAAGAAAAAAAGAGAATTGATAAACTAAATAATAAAAAAAAATTTGCTCCTTAAATTTCTGAGCCTTAAAGTATATAAAAAAATAAATGATATGCAAAGTATAGGCGTTTTTTTTCTTTTTTAAACACTTTTAATATTTAGTGTTTTGCTCTTTATAAAATTATAAGTTTTTGATTTTGTGCTATTTGCGTATTTTTTTATCTCTCCACTTCCACAAGTAGCGACACGCCCAAGAACGATAAGGATTCCAATGCTCTGCTATTTCGTACAGTTTTTTTCTTGTTTCTTTTTTATTGGTTTCATCTATCTGATATAGCTCAATCATACTTTGGTAAATCCCCAAATCATCTATGGGGAAGACATTGGGTCTTTGCAGTGAAAACATAAGCATCATTTCCACTGTCCATCTTCCTATGCCTTTGATTTGGGTCAGTAGTCCGATAATTTCTTCATCTGATTTTTTATTAATTTCTTCTATTTCTAAGCTATTGTGTGTAGCAAACTCTGCGAGATTCTTTATGTATTTGGTTTTTTGGTTAGAAAGACCTACTGCTCTGAGAGTTGGGTCATCAAATTTCAGAATTTGAGATGGGTATATCTTCCCTAAGTCAAACAATCCAACGAACCGCTTATAAATTGTATCTGCCGCTTTTATCGAGAGTTGTTGGGAGATAATAGCCTCTAAAAGGTCTATGAAAAGATTGTTTTCTACGGTTTTGATGTATGGCATAAATTCCGTTTCTGCCATTGCTTTGGCTAAGATGGGGTCTTTGCTCAAATGAGCAATTATTTGTTCTTGGAAATCCATATTTTAGGTTAGTTTGGTAATACTTTAATATGTAAAAATACAGCATAAGTAAATCATTTAGACAAAAAAATAGTTTTTCTTTGCAATTCAAATTAGATAAGTTCCTTAGTATTTTTTGAAAATATATGAAATACAATCAAATCATTCCTAAAGACGGTATTGCTGGGCTAAAAGAAAATTGGAAGAAAGACTTGTTATCTGGTTTTTTTGTATTCCTGATTGCGCTCCCTTTATCACTTGGTATTGCGATGGCTTCTGATATGCCACCAATGGCGGGAATTGTGGCAGCAGTAGTAGGCGGTATGGTAGTATCTATTTTAGCTGGCTCGCATGTAACTATCAATGGTCCTGCGGCGGGTTTGATAGTAGTCATGCTGGGGGCGGTAGAAACTTTAGGAGAAGGGGAGGCTTTAGCGGGTTATCAGTTTACCCTGGCGGCGATTGTATTGGCTGGTGTTTTTATCTTTTTATTAGGCATATTTAAAGCGGGAGCTATTGGGGATTTTTTTCCTATGCCTGTGGTACATGGATTGCTTGCTTCTATTGGTATCATTATTATTAGCAAACAAATCCACATCATGTTAGGAGTCAATCCTCAAGCAACAACTCCTATTCCCCTGCTATTCGAGATACCCCAAAGTCTGATAGACATGAATCCTAAAATTGCTTTTATAGGATTTATTAGTTTATGTCTCTTAATTATCCTGAACTCGCCAA
>JALOMS010000331.1 GCA_025455345.1 Thermoflexibacter sp.
TTTTGAAATAGTGAAATAATTATACAAGAACGTAGAGAGGTGAAAGAAGGAAAAAAAAATGCACAAGACACATTTCTTTACAAAAAAATGATATCTTTAAATCCTCTACAGATAGAGAAGCTTAATTTACTAAGCAAGGAGGAAGTTTTATCAGAACTTTTGCCAGAAGTCCCTGAGATAAAAGACTTAGATGTAGCTACTTTTTCAAGATCATGCTGTTGTCAGTGTCTCACTGACAACCTTTTTGCTATGAAAAACTGCTTTTGTATCTTTGTATAGTTCTGCGCCCTTGTCAGTGTTTCCCCTGTTTGCAGTAGCCCCCCGTTTTGCTGAGAGTTAAGCATAGCGACTCTCAGCAAGTTATTTAGCAAGTCTTAGACTTGCGTAAGAGGCTGAAAGCTAAGAAAGTAGGCTTATCGCACTATCCTTTTTGCTACGCACTTTTACACAAATCGGAGATTTGCTACTTAACTTCCTTAGACACACTGCGTTTAAGTCTAAGGAAAACTTACAGACTATGCAAAATAGGGAGGTCATAAACTATGCCACTATTGAGATTAGCCGCCGTACCATATACCGAATAATTTTCTTAACGTTAGTAAAAATTCATGGAATAGGAAACGATTGCATAAAATAATTAAATAATTAACAATGTTAAAAAATTGCGTGTTATTTAAAAATTAATACATCTTTTTTATCTCTTTTACCCAAAAAAACTCATATTAAGTTATTTTGAATTTTATCTGAAAAAATCTTAAATTGCGAACTGAATTAGTAAGTATGTGCCACCAAATTACTAACACATGGAAACTTTATTTAACAAACAAACATCTCTTTGCAAACCTTGCCATATAAATTTTTACTTAGTAAACGACAACTACTGTCTTGAATTTACGCTTACAAAACTTCACATTAAATTATTGTTCTACTGGTTTTAAAAACCAATAAATTAGGCTTGTATTCGTGAAATATCTGATATACAACATTTTGTATAAAACTGCTTATTAATATTTTACTTGGCAATATAACTTTCTAATGTCAATTTTCTATTTCAATTAGAACATTACAGAAAAATAGTTCTATGTATCTTTATTTATTTCTACCTAAATTAACTCGTTGCATTTTTTTTTATTAACTTTTACTGATGTTATTATTATTATTTCTAAATGACTAAAAAATGAGGAAACTTTTACTTACAGGAATATGTAGTTTATTCCTTTTCAGTTACTTGTTTGCACAGGAGCGTACTGTTTCAGGGACAGTAACGTCTGGCGATGATAATTCTCCGCTTATAGGGGTGAATGTCGTTGTGAAAGGAACAAGTGTAGGGATTATTACTGATGTACAGGGGAAATACAAATTGAGCGTTCCATCTAACGCTACTACTTTGATATTTTCTTTTGTGGGCTTTATGACCCAAGAGGTAGCAATTGGTGGGCGAAGCAATATTGATATAGTCTTAGCCCCCGATACCAAAACCTTGCAAGAGGTCGTAGTTACGGGTTATGGTCAACAAGAAAAGAAAGCCTTAGCTGGTTCGGCTGCCATAGTCAAAGCAGATATTATTCGCTCAGTACCCTTAGGCTCTTTTGACCAAATGCTTCAAGGTCAAGCCTCTGGCTTATTAGTACAGGCAAACTCTGGACAGCCCGGTGCGCCTGCGGCAGTGCGTATTCGCGGGACAGGCTCCATCAATGGAACAAACGAACCTCTTTATATCGTAGATGGTGTTCAGATTTCTGCGGCAAACTTTGCTACACTCAATCCTGCCGATTTCGAGTCGCTAAACGTGTTGAAAGATGCGTCGGCAACGTCTATTTACGGGTCGCGCGGCTCTAATGGTGTTATCGTAATTACTACTCGCAGAGGTAAGGCTGGAGACGCTAAGATAGAGTATAGCGGACAGTATGGTATGTCATATTTCCCTCCCAACCGTTTGGAGTTGATGAATACCAATGAAAAAATAGATTATGAGTTGCGTCAAGGTGGAACTCCTTTGGAGGATTTGTCTGCCGCAGAGATAGCTCGTCTGCGTACAATTGAAACCAATTGGCAAGACGAACTATTCCAAGTAGGACGCACTCACCAACACCAAATCAATGCTTCTGGTGGAAACGAAAAAACAATTTTCTATATTTCTGCTAACTTATTCCAACAGACTGGTACTGTTAGATTTACAGGCTTAGACCGCTATACTGGACGTGTAAATATTGAGCATAACACAGGTAATTTGCGTTTTGGATTAAACTCTTCAGTAGGATATTCTGATTTTAAAAATACTACGGAAGGGAATGCGGGGATAGCCTCTCCACTGAACGCTATCCGTTGGGGTAATCCTTATGAAACTCCTTTTACCTCTACGGGGGCTTACTCGCAGTTCCTCTCAGGACAGCCTAATCCTATACAAGAAATGTTAGAAACTTCTCGTGGAACAAAGGAATTTAAGGCAGTAAGCAATGTATTTATCGAATATAATTTCCCCTTCCTCAAAGGGCTTTCTGCGCGTACAAGCTGGGGCGTAGATTATGAAAATCAAGAAAGTAGGACATTCTTCAGTCGTCGCTCTGTAGTAGGTCAAGGTGCGGCTAATCGTCGCAATGGCTCACTCAATCGCAACTTTTTTAGAAATACGCGATGGACAGGTACTACCTCTTTGAACTATAATAAAGCCTTTGGAGACCATAGCTTGAATGTTGGTTTGTTCCAAGAAGTTGTTCGCAATAGATTCGCAACTTTTGGTTATACAGGCTTTGGTTTGACGGGTAACTTAGAAAACGAAGCAGGGATTACACAAGGTAGCCCTACTAATAATTTTATTCCTGTAGTTCGTGGAAACGCTTCTGAAAGTGCCTTAGTTTCTTATTTTTTAACCGCAAATTATGGATACAAAGACCGCTATTTTGTAAGTGCCACAGCACGTAGAGATGGCTCTTCTCGTTTTGGTTCTGACAAACGTTGGGGTAACTTCTGGTCATTGGGCAGTAGCTGGATTATTTCAGAAGAATCCTTTATGTCAGGTATAGACAAAAAGACCTTGTCATTACTAAAACTCAAAGCAAGCTACGGTACAGTAGGTAGCCAAGCAGGATTTACAAGTGCTTTTGGCTCTTTTGGTATTGGAGATTTTGCTTCTCGTGAGCTATTTGCCGCAGGTGCAGTATATGACGGAGTTGCTGGTTTATTATTAGCGCAGTTGTCTAATCCAGATTTAGGTTGGGAGCAGAAAAATATGTTCAATGCAGGGATTGAATTTGGTTTCTTCAATGATAGACTTACAGGTGGAATAGAGTTTTATAACAATGAAACAACCAATATGTTTTTGCCTGTCCAACTTTCTCGTACTACGGGCTTTACCAATCAAAATCGCAATGCAGGAAAAATGAGAAACAGAGGTTGGGAATTTACCTTAAATACAGTAAATGTCAAGGCGGGAGATTTTAAGTGGACATCTACGATTAACTTTACACGCAACCGCAACCAAATTACTGACTTAGCGGGTCGCGAAGAAATAATAGATGGCTTGATAATCAATAGAGTAGGTCAGCCTGTGAATAGTAACTTCTTAGTAGATTTTGCTGGCGTAAACCCTCAGAATGGCAACTCTCTCTATCGCAATGCCAGTGGAGAAACTACAGAAACTTATAATCCAGCAAACCGTCAAATCTTTGGGGTAAGAGATGCACCCTATTTTGGTGGTATCACGAATACTTTATCTTTCAAAGGCATCGAACTTACTTTCTTGTGGAACTATGTATTAGGGAATAAAGTATATAATAATGACCGTACTAACGTAGAAGACCCTACCTATTTCATTGATAACGTGGCTCGTGCTTTATTGACAGAGTGGCAAAGACCAGGTGATATTACCAATATCCCACGCCCTACACAAGAGATGCAAAGAGGCACTACTCGCTTTTTAGAAAAAGGAGATTTCTGGCGTTTGCGTAATATTATGCTCGCTTATAATTTCCCTTCTACGCTGTTGAGCAAAGCCAAAATTTCTGGTTTACGTGTGTTTGTACAAGGTCAAAACGTATTTACAATTACTGATTTCCAAGGATTTGACCCAGAAATCACTGGTGGTAACTTGACTGGCGCACAGTATCCTGCGCTTCGTACTGTAACTTTTGGTCTCAATCTTAGTTTCTAAATCTTAAAAATTTTTGAACAAATGAAATTATTAGCTAAATATATATTCGTATTGGTCGCAACTTTAGTATTCACTTCTTGCGCCAATCTTGTAGATGAAGTAAATCCAACACATATTTTGGATGCGAGCAATGCCTTTAAGTCCATAGAAAACTATGAATCTGCCTTAAATGGTGCTTATGCTCAGTTGCGCGGGGTAAATACTTATGGTCGTAATCAGTCTTCTATACCTGATATGATGAGCGACAACTTAAGCGAATCTCCAGAAAACTTGCCTCAAGGTACTCGTGGTATTGTGGATTGGGTCTATGCGGCGGACAATGGAGCAATAGAAGGTAGTTGGTTAGGATTGTATATTGTGATAAATTCTACTAACGTAGTCATCAACGGGATAGATGCTTTTACAACTTCTACCAATCAAAAGACAGCCAATAGAATCAAAGGACAAGCATTGGCTTTGCGTGCATGGTTACATTTTGACTTGTTAAAATGGTATGCCAATAATTATGAGCGCAACTCAACAGAACTTGCTGTTCCTGTAATGACAACTGTTTCCAGTCAAGACCCCAATTTACGTCCGGCACGAGCTACTGTAAAAGAGGTTTATGACCGTATTTTTGCTGATTTGAATGAAGCATCACGCCTATTAGGAGATGTGGATAGAGCTGTCAATACAGCAACTCGTCGTGTGAATATAGATGCTACAGCCGTAAATGCTATGTTAGCACGTATTTCTTTGTATGCGGGTCAAGATGCAGATGCGGTTCGTTTTGCAAGTACCGTGATTTCTGCTTTACCTTTGGCTACTCGCGCCCAATTCCCTTCTATTTGGAGAGATGATAGTGCCGCAGAAGTAGCTTGGGCAATTCGTTTCAATCCGGGTGAAGGCGGTCCTGCGTTAGAAGTTTATTCTCCTGCGGGTAACGACCGCGCTTCTTTTGACGCTTCACCAGACATAGTTGCCCTATATGACCAAGCAAATGACGTGCGTTTTGCTTCTTATATGGCTTCAGGTTTTAGTACGCGCGCTCCTCGTCCAGCCAGCCGTTTTATTCCTATCAAATATTTGGGAAAAGCGAATAACCGCGACGGTGTAGTAGATTTTAAGGTATTGCGTACAGGAGAAATGTATTTGGTACGTGCGGAAGCTCGCCAACGCTCAGGAGACCAAACTGGGGCATTACAAGACTTGAATACCTTACGTGCGGCTCGTATTACAAACTTTGTGGCTGGTACAGAAAGCGGAGCGGCACTTACACAAGCGATTGCGAATGAAAGAAGAAAAGAGTTATTCTTAGAAGGACATCGTTGGTTTGATTTGAAACGCACTACGCGTACTATCAATCGCCAAAACTGTCGCCCTCCCGCAACACAGTGTACATTAGCCAATAGCAATCCTCGTTGGACTTGGCCTATCCCAACCAATGAGCTAAATGCGAACCCTAATATGACACAGAATAATGGTTATTAGGCTCAAATTTCAATGAAATTACTTATCCATCATTAGGGTTATGCTATAAATTAAAATATAGATAAGTGCATTAAATTTTGATGTGAAATGTTTTTAGAAACTCCATTTCTCGAAGAAATGGAGTTTCTGATTAACTCTTCAGAGCAATAAAATAAATTTTATTACAATTGACATTAACAAAATTTATAAAGTATTTTGTTTATAGATTTATTTAAAGTTAATTTAAGCACATAAACTTAGTGATGGATAGTGATTTAATATATCCACTTTAATTAATTTTTTTATTTTCTAAACTATTTGAAACATGAGGAAACTCTTACTTACAGGAATACTTAGTTTATTCCTATTTAGTTGCTTGTTTGCACAAGAGCGTACTGTTTCTGGTACGATTATCTCAAGTGAGGACAAGTCCCCCTTGCCAGGGGTGAACGTCGTTGCGAAAGGCACCAATGTAGGTGTAGTAAGTGATGTAGAAGGCAAGTACAAGTTCAATGTGCCTGCTAATGTAACTACCTTAGTCTTTTCTTTTGTGGGCTTTGTAAGCCAAGAAGTCGAAATCGGCGGAGGAACTACTATTGATGTAGCATTAATGCCTGATACAAGACAATTAAACGAAGTAATCGTAACAGGTTACGGACAGCAGATTAAGAGAGAAGTAACAGGTAATATCGCCAAAGTTGGCGGTTCGGATATCAAAGATATGCCTGTGGCTACTTTTGATAATGC
>JALOMS010000332.1 GCA_025455345.1 Thermoflexibacter sp.
ATGTGTTCGGTTGCAATGGAAGAACCCACAATCGCAAAACTGTATTTTTCCCCTGCTTTTAGTTTTTTAGAAAACTTTAAGCGGTGCATATTAAAATCCCATTCTTCGTGAATTAATTGTGGTTCCTGCCCGCGATGTTCCTCAAAAATGAAGCTGTTAGAAGCGGCAACTACGTGCTTCCCTGTGGGGCTTTTTGCCACCGAAGTCAAAAGCGGAATCAGGGAGTGCGGTCTATCTATTCTGTGGTAAAAATTCTTCACATCTCTTAGCATATCAGGCGCAGACATCACGCTGTGTGCCGTAAATTCCATGTCTTTCTTGGCAGTAATCTCCACATCTATCAGTGCGGTATGCGGTAAATGCCTCAATGCCAAAGTGGTATGCTTTACGCTTGCCTTGTCTTGGTAGTCAAAAGTGGTCGTCAAAGACGCATTTTTCATGTCCAAAGTTTGAGCATAATTGCTAATTTCACGTTGTCCAAGTCGCCTTCCGTCAATGTCTAAATCCATGTTGGCGAAGTCAAAAGTTTTCATAATGTTGGACACGCGCCCGCGCCCGTAGGTATCAAAAGCACCGTTCAGCACCACATCTTTCACCTTCAAAGGCTCTGGCGAACTCACTATGCCTATCATGCCGTTGGCGACCGTTATCCCAAAATAGTTGCTTGGATTGATATTTTTTGCTTGTACGTGCCAAGGCGAGTTGCTTATGTCTTGGGCGTGTAGGTCGTTTGTAAAAGCACAAAAAAGAGCAATGGAAACATAGACATAGGCTCGTATTATGTTTGATTTCTTCATCTTCATACTAATTTTATCGTTTTGGTTTGGAAATATAAGTAATTGAGCAAATTAAATTGACATTGTAGCATACTCCTTCAGGGTGTGCAAGTAGCTGATAATGAGCAGAACACGCTAAAGCGTATTTTACAATAAAAATATTCATGTACCTAAGATTGGAACAAAAATAAAAGCAATGAAATCAAAAGTAAAGAAACCTCTCTTTATTTTTACAATAATTTTGTATCTTTGATAATTAAAATGGACAAAAGCTATGGCATACAATAAGTTTAAGAAATTAGCACAATTGAGAGAAAAACTTGGGATTAATGACATCCAAAAAATATGGCTACCAGAACAGTTATCGTTCAAAGCAACTGTTACAGACTTGCTTATGATTGCGCTACAAGAGGCTTCCCAAGAAACTCTGATGACAGAAAAGGCAAAATCTGAATATATTGTAGTGCCTGTTATCAAGGAGTTACGCAGACATAATATCAATAAATTTAAAACCTTTTCAGGCTTTGAGTTTAATGTAGATAGCAAATTG
Organism: Thermoflexibacter sp.; assembly: GCA_025455345.1. Classification (GTDB taxonomy): domain Bacteria; phylum Bacteroidota; class Bacteroidia; order Cytophagales; family Thermoflexibacteraceae; genus Thermoflexibacter. The sequence continues at coordinate 1,327 of JALOMS010000332.1, forward strand.
GGCTTAAACGGCTTTTGTGATTTTATCTTATCCTTAGAAGCAACAAGAGTAGAAATTTCTGCTCCTATTTTTTGTTTGGTGGAGGCTAAAAATGCCGAAATAGAGAAGGGTTTGGCACAGTGTGGTGCTGAGATGTATGCTACTATGCTTTTTAATGAGCGAGAAGGCAATCCTCGAAAGGTAATTTATGGTTGTGTAACCAATGCTTTTTCTTGGTGCTTTTTAAAGTTAGAAGAAAAGACACTTTACATAGACCCTAATTATGTGCCGCTTACTTTTGCCAAACCACACGAGGTCTTGGGCGTATTGCAGTGGATTTTAGATGATAGCTTGAAGGGATAAAAATAGTTGCTATTCTAAAAATGATAAATAACCAGCAAATGCGAGGCTTGTGAATATTAATAAAAGTAAAAAAGGTGCTAAAGCAACCGTCTTTTCAAAAGACCACCATTGCAAATTAAATTCCTTATAAGTGCGATAGGCACAGTACCAAGCATAAAACAATAAACTACTTGATAACAAGGCAATTGCATAGCTATATATAGGAAAATATTGGTAAGTCAGGAAAAATATTATCAAAAAGATAAGACCTGTGATGCCATTAACTTTATGCCAGATGATTTGGTTTGTTGTTGAAAATAAATGTAGGTGCATCGCTCCAAAACGTTGGAAAAAATAGGCTAATCCTAAAATACACCACTCATGAATTTGGGGAAATTGGGTCTTAGAACCTATGAAAGCTAAGGCAAAATTACCAACAAGACCTGAAACAATAAATGCTCCTACAAAAATCCAATGAGAGCGCGTCATGCCTTGTTTGGCTACTCCCATCATTACGCCGAGGTTGCGCTCGGCGTAGAGTTTTGCTAATCTTGGTAATTTGCTATAAACAGGAGCTTGGGCAAATTCATTGAGCATCTCGACTATACGCAAACCTAATAAAAACATGGCGGCTTGTGCGCTATCTACTCCTCCACCGATGTATAAAGAAGCAAAGCGGAGAGTGCCAAAAGAGATAAGGACACCAACTCCGCTTCTCCATGCTTTCTGCCAAATGAGCAAAAACATGGTTTGGGAACTGATGCCTTCTTGTACAATAACTTTAGGAATATATTTATTTGATAACCAATAATTTAAACCTATCCCTAATATAACCCATACTTGGCTCGCTATCACCATGCCTAAAAGTCCTCCATCAGCAAGTAGTACCACCAAACTACTCACTATTCCGCCCATAGCGACCAATACCTCCCAACGCCTCAAGGTAGCAACTTGGTTAATTCCTTGTAAACAAGCACTATACTGATTCCCACGCAAGTAAAAAAGCGAAGTAAAAACTATCATACCCCAAGCTATCCAACCATGCATTGATTTTGATTGCATTCTTTGGATAGGTTCATACACAAAATAAGTTCCTACTGTAAGCAATAAACCAAAAGAAATCAAGGTCATATAAGTATAAACTTTTTGCATGACTATACGAATCTGTCCTATCAATTCCCAATTTGGCTCACTATCAGTAGTAATAGTGGTATTTTCATCTTTATTCTTTGGATTTAGAAACGGTATAATATCTCTAATACCACCTTTGGCGTATGCGATTAGGCGAGCAAAAGTAGGAGTAAAGCCCATATCTACAAGGAGTTGCAAGCTAATAATTTGGGCAAACATCAACCACAAGGTGATTTCCTCTTCTTGGAAACTTCTCAATACTAAGGGTAGCACGAGAACCGCAGACAAAGAACGAGTCAGAAAACTACCCCAAGTCATCAGCGTAGGAGACTCCCAAAGAAAAATAAAAAATGAACGAAAAGAAACCTTAAAATGATGTTTTAGAAAAGACATTAATTCCCCAAAGATTAATTTGTGCTTGCAAAAGTAGGTGTTTTATTTCAAATCTTCATCTTTTGGACTTAGGGCTTTCAGATAAACGTAAAAGATAGAACCCTTATTAATTTCGCTTTTGACTTGGATTTCCCCTCCTATTGCTTCTACTTGTGTTTTGATGAGATGTAACCCTAAGCCTTTGCCTTCTGTATGTAGATGGAATCGCTTGTACATGCCAAATATCTTTTCCCCGTGAAGCGACAAGTCTATGCCCAAACCATTGTCTTCTATGGACAAGCATATAAAATCATTATTTAACTGGTGAGCTTTGATTTTGATTTGAAGTGTTCTATTTATATCCCTGTATTTGAGAGCGTTGCTCAATAAATTGTATAAAATACTTTCTATATAAACCCCAACCGCAAGGATTTCATCTACTTGTGCTAAATTTATTTGGATTTGGGCTTGAGTTTCTTTGATAGGCTGATGGAGAATTTGTAATACTTTATCTATTTTTTCGGATACTCTAACCTTCTCAAGTTTGTTTGCTCCCTTCTTGATTTCCAAAATCATATTTAGGTCTTTGATAACATCATCTAAATTTTGGGAGGTAAGTTGGATTTTATCAATCAGAGTTGCATTAAACTCATTTTGAAGGTTTTTTATGTCGAACAGATTAGTGAGTCCTAACAAGCGAGCAATAGGTGCGCGTAAGTTATGAGCAGTAATAAAAGCATATTGCTCTAATTGAATATTTTGATTGATAAGTTCTTGATTAGTTGCTTCTATTTGTTTGGTTCTTTCTTGCACTAATTTTTCCAAATTATTGGTATAAGTAGAAAGTTGAGCATGCTGTTCCTGAAGAATATCTTTTTGTATGGCTATTTCTTCTCTCGATTGTTGGAGTTCTTCGTTCTGTGCCACAATTTCTTCTGCTTGTTCTTGTATTGTCTTGGTTCGTTCACGTATCTTTTGCTCTAAAGAACGATTTGCGTCTTCTTGTATGTGTATAAGTTCATTTTGAGCATTTATTTTGGCTCTTTGTATATTCCTCCGCTCTTGATAGTATTTCACATTCAAGGCAATAGCAAGAAAAATAATTTCAAAAAATATTCCTAATTCTACTCCATGCAAGCGAGCTAAGTCATTGCCACTGTTGTACATACCATCTACTTGAGCTATGATGCCTATAAAATATAAAATATATCCAATGAAGTAATAGCCCACATAAGAGTTGCCTTTGCACCAAACTATAAAACTACTAATGAAAAGAATAGGAAATGGTACTGTTGCTCGTAAAGTAAGAATAAGAAAGACCGTCTGGAAAGGTAGAAAAAATTTACTTATGACAAGCAATACATCAAATACAAATAAGGAAAGTGTGATTTTATACATCAGAGGAGCATTCTCTTTAAGTTTTAAAAAAGAAATGCCAAACAAACTGGAAAAAATTACTACAGATAAGATAAGTATGAAATAAATATCATTTTTCCATGCTCCATACGATTGGAAATAAAGCTGACTTAGATGACCACTTGTGTTCATTACTACTAACAATGTCAGCAAAACATACAGTAAATAAATAAGATAGGTATTGTCTTTAAATAAAAAGAAAGCAATGATATTGTTAAAGACAATCAATAAAAGCACTCCCGCAAAAAGACCATAAAAAAACTGTGTTTTAACATCTTTAATATAAAAACGATGCAAGGCAATGATTTCTAATGGGATAATAAGAGGAGAAGCTCCATTTACTTTTAGATAATATGTTTGTTTTGGTGCAAAAGAATGAGTAAGGGGGAAAACCAAATACCGATGTTGAAAAAGTCGCACTTTATATGGTCGCATATCGCCATTGAGATTCTCTTTCCATTTGCCTGTACTGTCTTGTAAATAGAAAGCTGCATAATCCAAATCTGGATTAGAAACCATCAATAAATAGGTTGTATTAGGGTTTTCTTGCTGATTAATGGTAAGGCGAATCCAATAAGTAGATTTGGTAAAGGCGAAGTCTAATAGTTGCTGTTGAGAAGCAATAAATTTGGACTGTGTAGAAGGTAAAATTATATCTTCTATTCGAAGTTGATTAGACGCATCTTCTAAGTAATCTACATATTGGCTGATATTCAGTTTTTCCTGCTTTCCAATATTTATCACTTTTTCTTGAGCAAAACACACCTCAAAAGACATAGTAATTAAAAGAACTATCAATATAGCTCCTCTCAAAACTTCCCAACAAGAACGCAAATAATTCATCACTTAGCACCAAGTTTAATTTCACATAGCGCACATAGTAAAATTGTCAAAAGTTTAGGAAGGTCTTATCTTATAATGTATTGATAGGCAAAGTAAAATATAAAATGCTATCAGCAAGCTAAAGTATTTTATGAATATAGTGTTCACAAATATTGTTTTAAAATTCAGGGAAAATATTTGATAGTGTTAATTGGTAAGATTTAAAAATTAGCAATTTTTATAAAACAGTTAATTACAAAGTAAGCTAATTTTGGCGTATTATTAAAATTTAAAAATTTATACCTGAAACCAAGAAATGAGTAATATTAGCTTTTCATATTGACAAACTGCAAAGGCAAGCCCCAAACTTCTTGTTTTTGACGACAGAAGGCAATGACTTTTTGTAAGTCATCTATCTTTTTG
>JALOMS010000333.1 GCA_025455345.1 Thermoflexibacter sp.
AGTCCGTGATGTACTCCTTTCGCTCCTACATTCTTCCCCACAAAAGCAACTCACACTCAAACAAATCCACAAAAAACTCCAAGCCAAACATATCAAAATTAGAACATTGATAAAAGCCTTGTTAGATGAATTGGCGGTAAAGGGGAATTTGCACAAGGTGAATGAAAATTATCAAATCCGTATCAATGAAACAGATGTACTGATAGGGACGGTAGATCACGTAAGTAGGGATTTCGCTTATATCATAGTAGAAGGGCAAGAAAGAGATATTTGGGTAAGTATCAAGCACTTAAATACTGCTTTAGATGGAGATACAGTAAAAGTAATTGTCCATAAATTTCGCAAAAGTAATAAACCCGAAGGTGAAGTGGTCGAAATCGTTAAGAGAGCGAGAACCGAGTTTGTAGGTAGGGTAGAGCTATCTTCGCGATTTGCCTTTGTCGTTCCTGACCACAAAAAAATGTTTTACGACATTTTTATCAATCTACAAGACACCAAAGGAGCAAAACATGGCGACAAGGTAATAGCCCAAATCGGAGATTGGGACGAGAAAGGGAAGAATCCAGTAGGTAAAATCACTAAAGTTTTAGGAAAAGCAGGGGAACACGAAACGGAGATGCACTCAATTATGGCAGAATATGGTTTACCCTTAGATTTTCCTCAAAGCGTTATCAAGGCGGCAAATAAAATCAGCGAGGAGATTCCTGAAAGTGAAATCAGTTTAAGGAAAGATTTTAGAAAAATCCCAACGTTTACGATAGACCCTTTTGATGCCAAAGATTTTGATGACGCACTCTCTATTAGGCAGTTAGAAAATGGCAACTGGGAAATTGGAGTCCATATCGCTGATGTATCTCACTATGTAAAGCCTGAAACTATCTTGGACAGAGAGGCTTTAGAACGAGGGACTTCTGTGTATTTGGTAGATAGGGTAGTGCCTATGTTACCAGAAAAACTGTCCAATCATATATGCTCTCTTAGACCACACGAAGACAAATTGACTTTTTCTGCTGTTTTTGAGATTACTACTAAAGGCAAGTTAGTAGATGAATGGTTCGGTAAAACCATCATTAATTCCCAACGCAGGTTTACCTACGAAGAAGCCCAAGAAGTAATAGAAACAGGGAAAGGGGATTTTGTACAAGAAGTTCAGATGCTTAATAGCTTGGCTATAATTTTACAAAATAATCGCTATCGCAGTGGAGCAATCTCATTCGAGACGGTAGAAGTAAAATTCAAATTGGACAGCAAAGGGAAACCTTTGGAGATTGTGCCTAAAGTTCGCAAGGAAGCCCACAAGTTGATAGAAGAGTTTATGTTATTAGCCAACAAACGTGTTGCAGAGTTTGTACATAACCAACGTAAAGGTAAAGATAAAAACACAATGGTTTTTCGTACACATGATGCGCCTGATGCTGAAAAATTGGAAAATTTAAAGCTATTTGCAAAGCAATTTGGCTATCATTTAGAAACAGAGGGTAAGGATATAGCCAAATCACTCAATCAGATGGCGATAGAGTCCGAAGGCAAAGTAGAACAGAATGTCTTGCAAAGTTTGGCAATAAGAACGATGGCAAAGGCAAAATATACCTCTGACCCTCTACCTCATTATGGATTAGCTTTTAAGCATTATACACATTTTACCTCGCCTATTCGTCGATACCCTGACGTATTAGCCCATAGACTTTTAGCACATTATTTGGAAAATGGAGAGCCAATAAGCAAAATAGAATTAGAACAGAAATGCAAACTTAGCTCGGAGAGAGAAAAACGCGCCGCAGACGCAGAAAGAGCTTCTATCAAATACAAGCAAGTCGAGTTTATGCAATTATTTGCCGCTCAAAATCACCCCTTACAAGCATACGAAGGCATAATTTCTGGTGTAACAGAATGGGGGGTGTATGTGGAAATTACCGAAACTAAGTGTGAGGGCATGGTGAGGTTAGCAGATATTCCTAATGACTACTATGAGTATGATGAGAAAAACTATTGTGTAGTAGGAGCAAAATACAAAAAAGTATTCCGACTTGGAGATAAGGTCAAAGTCCGTATCAAAGCCACAGACTTAGAAAAAAGAATCATAGACTTGCTTATCATTCTCTAAAGGAAATAGTTGGCTGAAGATGACTTTTTAACTCATTAGTTTTATCACTTCCATCGCTTCTTTTACATCATGTACCCTAAGAATAGCGGCACCTTGCTTTACTGCCAAGGTATTCAAGGCAGTAGTACCGTTCAATGCTTCCGAAGAATTAATATCTAATTTTTTGAAAATCATTGATTTACGAGAAACTCCTGCCAAAATAGGCTGATTTAATACTTTGAAATAGGTCAAATTATTGAGAAGAAAGTAATTTTGTTCTAATGTTTTAGCAAATCCAAATCCCAAATCTAATATGATGTCTTTACAAGCTAATTCTTTGAGTAGGCTAAGTTTTTCTTGGAAATAAAACAAGATTTCTTCTAAGATATTGTCATAATCTGTCATTTTACTCATGGTTTGAGGAGTACCACGACTGTGCATAAGTACATAAGGCACTTGCAGTTCACTCGCAGTTTCAAACATTTTACTATCCAATCTTCCCCCTGAGACATCATTAATCATACAAGCTCCCTCGCTTACTGCCGCCTTAGCCACAGAAGCGCGAAAAGTATCTACGGAAATATTGCTTTGGGGAAATAATTTGCTTAGTTCCTTAACAATAGGAATCACTCGATTTAATTCTTCTTTTTCATTAATGTCTTCAGCATTGGGGCGGGTAGAATATCCCCCTATATCTAAGAAAGTAGCTCCTTCAGACAGCATATTTTCAGCCCTCTCACATAAAGCCTTGATATTGTTATACCTTCCACCATCATAAAAGGAATCTGGGGTATTATTCAATATCCCCATGACCAAAGGTTTGGACAGGTCAAGTAGATTACCCTTAATCCTTAATGTTTTTTTGGTGTAAAAAACAGCGTCACGCATATATAATCGTCTAATAAATGAATCCCTTACAAATAGCAAATATATATTTATTTTGGTACATGATAACTTACTTTCTTATTTTTATCTCTTTGTCAAAAAGGATTAAGTTACGATTACTGCGTTTAATGGAGTCTTTTGTTTGAAAATAGGCTGATTTAATTCACATATATATTTGAAACTACTTTGGTATAGGGACGGCAGGGTTAAACTTTTCCTCTACTGGTTCAAGATTCAGCCCTGAACCAGTAGAGATACTAAAATTTACCTTCTTGGCGCAATCACCTGATTGACACCTTCCTTGTTGAGCATTTCGTTAAACGATTTGATGTCTGTATCCATAAGGACTTTGAGCCTGTCCAAGTGAACTGCTAAATCTTTTTTGAGGTCTTCCAAGCGGTCGTAACAGCCTTGCGTGGGCTTTGCGTCTTGGTAATTGACTACGCTGTAAAGGTAAGCGATTTGGTCGTCTATCTTGGAAGGGTAGTTACTTGGGTCTTGCCCGCTTTCGCTTCGAGTTTGGATAAGGTCTTCTTCCAAGAGATTCAGTTTTGCTTTGATGTTGCTTGCCGTAGTTTCTATTTTCTTGTCAAAACCTGCTTTTGTTGCTCTTGTCGCTACTTGCGAAAGTTGTTCCCTTACATCTCTTAGCTTTTTGATGGCACTATGGCAATCCGTAAGTGTTTTGCTTACTTGCTGTGCCAGTGTATATTGCGCCGCCAAATCTTCATCTGTTACTGTCCAATTGGGGTTTTTCTGCACTTCTAACTCTTGGGTTTGGCTAAACTCTCCTGCGGTCATTTTCACTTGGTACTTGCCTGTGGGCAGATTGATTCCACCTACGTCCGCAAGGGAAAAAACGGCACTTTCTATGGTTTCAGGCGCGTAACTTTTCAAATTCCAAACAATTCGGTTCAAACCTACTTTGGCAGAAAGCGTCTGTTCTTTCTTTTCGTAATTAGGTTTACTGGCATACGCTTTCACGATATTTCCACTTTTGTCTGAAATCTCTATTCTTACATTGCTTTCACTACCTTTTGCCACATAAAAATACAGAATAGCACCGTTGGGCGCAGGGTCGGGGAAGTTGGCACCGCGTCTTTCACTAAACTGGGTTTTGTATGATGTTCTTGGCTTAAATAGCTGTGCTTGTGCGGTTTTTGTGCTTTCAGCAAATTGGTGCAAAGGCGTTAAATCGTCCAAAATCCAGAAAGAACGCCCTTGCGTGGCAACGACCAAGTCTTTTTGGTGAACTGCTAAATCGGTAATGGGCGTAATGGGCAAGTTCAGTTGGAAATTTTGCCAATTTTTGCCCTCATTAAAAGAAATATACATTCCAAATTCCGTTCCTGCATAGAGCAAGCCTTTTTTGTCCTTGTCCTCTCTGACTACCCTCACAAAGTGATTTTCAGGGATTCCATTCTTGCCATCTGCCAATTGTTTCCACGTTTTTCCGTAATCTTCTGTGAATAAAATGTAGGGTTTAAAATCATTTTCTCTATACTTATGCACTGCCACAAAAGCCCTTCCTTTGGCGTGATTGGAAACTTCTATGCTATTTACCGTTCCGTCTTTGGGCATGAAAGGAGGCGTAATGTTCTGCCAATTTTTTCCTCCGTCCATAGAAATATGCAACAAGCCGTCATCACTGCCCACCCAAAGTACGTCCTTCTCCAAAGTTGACTCCTCAAAAGCAAAAATGGTGGTGTAAAGTTCCACGCCTGTGTGGTCGTGTTGGATAGGCTCACCTGGGATATTTTGGTATTTTTTGTTATTAGTCGTCAAATCTGGGCTGATGACCTGCCAAGTTTGCCCTCCGTCTGCGGACTTGTGAACGTACTGCGAGCAGTGATAAACCACGTCAGGATTGTGCGGAGAGAGACGAATTGGGGCGTTCCACTGAAAGCGGTATTTGATGTCGCGCCCAGCCAGTCCATCGTGCATTTGTGGATAGGCAACTACGTTTCTTTCGTGTCCTTTGCTCAAATCTATGCGGTCTATCAAGCCAATGTAATTGCCTGAATAGATGACTTTTGCGCCTCTTGGGTCGACGGCAATGTGTCCACTTTCGCCCCCTGCGACTGCGTACCACTGCTGATAAGGAGTAAGCCCGCCACTGTTGCGACTTGGGATAGAAATGGTGGTATTGTCCTGTTGTGCGCCATAAATGCGATAAGGGAATTGATTATCCACCGTAACGCGGTACATTTCTGCCGTAGGTTGGTTGTAAATGCTCGACCAAGTTTTCCCCCCATTGAAAGAAACATTGGCACCGCCATCATTGCTTTGAATCATGTAATCAGGGAAATTAGGGTTAATCCAAAGGGCGTGATTGTCGCCATGTGGGGTGTCTATGTCGTAAAAAGTAGAGCCTCCGTCTATGCTTTTGAAAAAATCGGTATTGCTTACATAAACTGTATTTTCATTTTTTGTATCTGCTACGATGTGGTTGTAGTACCAAGCGCGTTGGCGCAGTTTATGTTCTCTGTTCACCCTCTGCCACGTTTCTCCCGCATTATCAGAGCGATACACGCCACCTTTGGTTTCTACATCTGTTTCTACGATTGCCCATACTCGATTAGGATTGACAGGGGAAACGGCAACGCCAATCTTGCCAATCAAACCCGAATCAGGGAAACCTCCGCCTAATTTTTTCCAAGTATCTCCCCCGTCCGTACTTTTGTAAAGCCCGCCCGTATGCCCTCCGTCTATCATAGTCCAAGGTTTGCGCTCGGCGCGCCACATACCTGCGTATAGTACACGAGGGTTTTTTACATCAATCACCAAATCTATACAACCTGTGGAATCGTTTAAAAACAAGACTTTTTCCCA
>JALOMS010000334.1 GCA_025455345.1 Thermoflexibacter sp.
AATTTTTAACCATTTCGATGTACTTGAAGAGTCGGAATTGGTGCAATTATTTCAATCCTGTTCTTCAGGCGCTGGTTATATTACATCAGAAGGATGGCAGTTTTTGTTTTTGGAATTGGGGGCCGAAACCCTTTTGTCTATTTACCAGCATTGGGTTAATGGAATGGCACCAATGGAAGGGTTAATATTATTAGCATTAAAAGCAGGATATCATCCGATACACAACGAATATGGAGATTATGATGAGGCAGAGGGTTATTTTATTACTCTCAATGGTTTTAAATTTCGTGTAGATTGGGAGGAAATCAGAAAGTACAATCAATAATTTACAATAGATTTTTGATTACTTGTTTTAATAGAAGTTCGTCGGTTTTGCCATATACAGATTTTACGAATTTTATCATTTCTGTTTCTCTTAAATAAAAACACGCAATTTATAGAAATGAAATATATTTTTTACTTCCTCATTATCAGTAGTTTATGGGGTGGTAACAAGACACCTATTTTCGCACAAAATAGAGGGTTCTTGGGGTTGCGATACGAAGAAGATTACCGCTACTTGGCAAAAGATACTATCGGAGATTGGTATAAAAAACTGAAATTCAGTTCTTTAAATAAGAGCAAGCAATCTTTTCTATCGCAGGGAGGAGAGGTGCGTTATTTGGCACAGTATTTCAAAAATGAAGAATGGGGCGACCTGCCTGTCATAGATTACACATCTTTCTATACCCGTTTTTTGTATCATTTGGACTGGCATTGGGGGAAGAATATACGCTTTTTTGGGCAACTCAACAGCACTTTTGCCAATGGACGAGTTACGCCCAACCGAAGTATAGATGAGAATAGATTGGACTTGCACCAAGCATTTTTAGATATTTATTTCCTTCAAAATGAGCATACTAAGATTGTTTTACGCGCAGGAAGGCAGGAACTGCTGTACGGCTCGCAACGCATTATTGCAGTGCGCGAAGGACCCAACAATCGCCAAAGTTTTGATGGGATTAAACTATTTTACAAAAGCAATCGCTGGCAAGTAGATTTCTATTATGCCCAACCACTTACAAACAAGCCAAATCTTTTTGATGACGTAAGCAATACAGACCGAAAGGTGTGGAGTATGTATGTTGTAGGCAAGAAAATTCCTATCTTGGGCAATGCAGATGTCTATTACATAGGCAATTATAACCGTTTAGCACGCTTTAACGGGGTCGCAGGCGAGGAAACAAGACACTCTTGGGGAACAAGAATTTGGCAAAAAACGCCTCAGTGGGCTTATGACTTAGAGGCTCTGTATCAGTTTGGTACATTCGGAAATCAGCGCATTAGAGCCTATACAGCCTCTGCTAACCTGACTTATTCTCTGAAATTGGGTAAAATTTCACCAGTTTTAGGCTTAAAAACTGAAATTATTAGTGGAGATAGGCAAAAAAATGACCTTTATTTGAATACTTTTAACCCTTTGTTTCCAAGAGGAGCATACTTCGGGTTAGCGGCTTTGATAGGTCCCGCCAATTTGGTAGATTTTCACCCTTCTTTTGAGATAAATCTGACTAAAAAACTGGTTTTTGGCATAGACTACGATATTTTTTGGAGATACAGCTTGCAAGATGGCATTTACGGACCCAACGTTGCTCTGATTTATGGCGACCAAAACAGCCCTCATGCACACATTGGCAATCAGTTAGGATTTATGTTTGAGTATAATCCGAACAAACATCTTTCCATCGTACCTGAAATTACTTGGTTCAAGGCAGGAGAATACATCAAAGACGTAAGCACAGGAAAAGATGTTCTTTTTGGTGCACTAACGGTGCAGTGGAAGTATTGAAAGACAAGAAGTAAATTTAAAGTCTTTGCACTAACTTTGACTTTATAAAAGCTAAAATAGATATCTTATTAATTAAAATAACACCAATAGGCAATTGCATTGCGCTGTTAAATATTGGTAGAAAATGTTGTTAATCATAGTATTATGAACTTCTATGAGTTCAACCTTACGCCTCTACGAGGCTTAAACAGGCTTAGAATACATATTTATTTAAATAAGTTGTCTAATAAATAAAACCAATGAATCCAAAAATAGATAAATACCTCATAGACGGCTGTATGCGTTGCAAATTGGGTGGTACGCCTGAGTGTAAAGTAAACTTTTGGCGCAGAGAATTGGAGTTGCTAAGGAGAATAGCCTTGCATTGTGGACTGACGGAAGAACTGAAATGGGGCATACCTGTTTATACCTTTCAAAATCAGAATATTATACTGATTGGGGCTTTCAAAGAATATTGTATTCTTAGCTTTTTCAAAGGGTCGCTCTTGCAAGACCCTCATGGAATTTTAAGCAAACAAGGGGAAAATGTGCAGGTGGGGCGTGGCTTCAAGATTACCAATATCCAAGACTTGTTTGAAAAAGAAACTATTTTGAAAGAGTATATTTACGAGGCGATAGAAGTAGAGAAAGCAGGACTAAAACCAACTTATAAGCAGACTTCGGAGTACCACATTCCAGAGGAATTAGAACAAATATTTGATGAAGACCCCACTTTTAAAGCGGCTTTCGAGGCACTGACCGAAGGAAGAAAAAGAGGGTATTTGCTCCATTTTGCCGCACCCAAGCAATCAAGCACAAGAACCGCAAGAATCGAGAAAGCCATGCCATTGATTTTTGAAGGCAAGGGCTTGAATGATGATTATGCGCTTAGAAAGAAGTAAAAGTGCCTTATTTTTCCTCATGTATTCTATTGCAATTCAAGGGTTGAAATTCAAAAAAAAATACCACTTTTTATGTGGTATTTTTCATCTTCATTATTTGTTGGTAATATTCCTTACTTGTTCTCTGATGTCGTCCATCTCAAATATTTTCTGCCATCCTTCTTGGAAAAGAAGCGGCTTGGCACGTTTAGAAATTTTGTATGCCGCATCAGAAAATGTACCGTTTACCTCTTTGAACAAGACGGCTATTTGTATTCGCAAATGACCTAATACAAAATCTCTTGCGGCGGCTTCTGGTACTCCTAAAGCAATAATTCTGTCATATCCTTCTTTGACTACTTCCATACAAGTCTGCGCCAAGGTTTCCACCATTGCAGGTTCAAGAATTGCCATCTGCTCTAAAGTTATTCTATGTACCTCTTTGACAGGCTGATACATATCTTTGGCTACTTTCTCACCTATCTGATAATGCGCTTCTGTGCCAAACATGAGAGCCACGACGATAGATTGTTTTGCAGAAATTCCTCCGTAAAAATCTCTAAAATTAGCTTCTGTGGGTTCCCAGTTGAATACTGAGGGATGACAAGGATGCGCTATCACATATCCCAAATCGTCCCTGTGGTAGATAACTCCGTCCAAAGGAGCGGCAGGGTCAAGAGTCAATACCAAAGCTCCAGACTTCATCAAAGGGATTATTTCCTCAGAAATCTTCCCTATTGCTACATCTGGCACGCTTAGAATTACTACATCTGCCGCAATGATAGAGGATTCTTGTTCGCTTACACTTACTCCTCTTTGCGCCAAATTCGCAATTCCCTGTGTGCTTACTTCCAAATAATTGACTTGATATTCAGACATTTTTAGAAAATTATCGGTCAAGCGGCAACCCATTTTGCCTCCTGCGCCTACCAAAGCTATCTTTGTCATATTGATTTGATTATTTTAATGATTAAATGATTCCATGAATAAATCAGCACTCATCCCATGAATAGGAAATAGTTTGTAAATACTGTATGCTTTCCTCTGCCCATATTTTTTCTTTCTTTACTGTGCTATCTATGTCTTTATCAGGAACTACCCACTGTTCCAAAATCGCACTTTTGCATCTCTGAAAGGCTTTTATCTTTTCTAAGAGAAAATCTAACTGAATCATGCCCTTTCCCGCAGGTACGCCCTCGACAGTAAAACCCATCTTGTGAGGTAATCGCCTTACTATGAAGTCTTTGATATGGAGATTGACGGTATAAGGGGCTAAAATCTCCGCCACATACTCCAATCCTTCGCCCGCTCCCATAGAGTTTACACAGTCCAAGCAAATCCCTACTTTGTCGCTATCTATTTTTTTGACGATACTGGCTAACTCCTTTGCCCTCAAGCGGTCATGATTTTCTATCCCCAAGGTAATTTGATATTGGGTCAATAGAGGCAAAATACGACGGATAATGGAAATAATTTCCTCACTATCAGGTTCATAGTTTTCACCATCTATGACAAACCTCAGCAAAGAGGCGTTCAGAAAACGAGCTATTTCTATGTATGTCATCAAATGTTCGGCAGTCATTCTTCGCGCTCCTACTTCTATACGTATCTGATTGTCTGCCAGTTGTTTTTTCAAATGATTCAATCTTTCTTGCGAAAAAGTATGCAAGGGCAGATTATCTCCGATTTGGAGACAAGATAGCCCAAAATGAAGGGTCTGTTGGATTAAATCAAGCTCTGTCATTGGTAAAGAGGGCATATTGCCTTCTACTCCAATCGCCCACCCGTATGTAAAACTACTAATTCCTAAACGCATACCAGCTATTTTGTATAGTCAAAGATAGAATGAATTATTTTACAGATTATTCAGTATTTTTCTCTAAATTATATGGTATTTTTACATTTCAACCTTTATAATAGGAAAAATAGTTAATTTAGTGTATTAAATAAGTAAATATGAGAAAACCTCAATTGCTCAAACTGCCTACGCCCACAGAGAATTCCTTTATCATGAAGGGAGATGAAATCGCATGGAACAATCCCTGGCATTTTCACCCTGAAGTCGAGTTGCTTTACTGTATCAAAGGCAGAGGGACAAATTTTGTAGGAGATACTATTTGTAGCATTGAGGAAGGGGAAATTCTTCTTTTTGGCTCTAATCTCCCCCATACAAGGCAGAGAGATAAGGAGTTTTACCTTCAGCATCCATCAGAAGTTCCTCAAACCATCGTTATACAGTTCAAAGAAGATTTCTTAGGAGAAAACTTTTTCAAAGTACAGGAGTTTGTTCATGTGAAAGACCTATTGAATAGAGCATTGCGTGGCATGAAGTTCTTTGGGGAAAGCAAGGACAAAGTTGCTCAAATGCTAACTGCGCTTTCTCAAGAGAACTGTACCCAAAGATTACTTCGTTTATTAGAAATTTTGCATACATTGGCTCTGAGCGAAGAAGTAAACTATCTAAATTACGATGGCTATAAAAGCGATGCCCATGAAAAATCCTCTCAAAAAATAAATAAAGTGTACGAATATACCATCAATCATTTCCGAGAAGAAATTACGCTGACGGCGATTGCAGATTTGGTGAATATGGCGGAAGCCGCTTTTTGTAGATATTTCAAGGCTCGTACCCGCAAGAGTTATTTTCAGTATTTGACAGAGGTGAGAGTGGGGTATGCTTGCAAGTTACTTTCTGATTCTGAATTAGATATAAGCGGAGTTTGTTATGCAAGTGGGTTCAACAATCTTTCCCATTTCCACAAACAGTTTAAGAAAATAACACGAATGACCCCTAAAACTTATCAGGAAAAAAGCATAATAAAAAGATAAAATATTGAAAATCAATTTCTATTATAAACTAAAATACAATGAGCGAAGAAATTTTTAGACCTGTCAGTTATTCTCGTACTACTATCTCTGAGTTGATGATTCCTGCTTATGCAAATTTTGGAGGTAAAATTCATGGAGGTTTATTGCTTTCCCTGATGGACAAAGTGGCGTATGCTTGCGCTTCTAAGCATTGTAGCGGGTATTGTGTAACGGTAAATATAGAGGGCGTAGAGTTTCTCCAACCCGTCGAGGTAGGCGAGATGGTAACCATGTTTGCTTCTGTAAATTACGTAGGCAATACTTCTATATTGGTGGGAATCAGGGTGATTGCGGAGAATTTCCATACAGGCGTAGTAAAACATACCAATACTTCTTACTTCACCATGGTACACAAAGGAGATGATAATAAGCCCAAAAAAGTACCCGCTTTGGTATTAGAATCCAGGGAAGATGCTCGTCGCTTTTTAGAAGCTATCAAACGCAAAGAACTTCGCAAGACCTATCAACATGAGTTGGACAATGCCAAAACTTCCTTGGAAGTAGATACCGAAATAAACAAACTGACAAAAGAGCGTTGTAAGATTGACTTCAAATAAAAGTTACCCAATGAGCTAATTTATCAGCACCTTGCGTATGGAAATATGCTCATTTTGAATAATTTTCAACAAATAAATTCCTTTAGGATATGCAAGAAGCGAAATACGGACAAGCTCGCTGGGCAAATCCATTGCTATTTGTTCATATTTTTTTCCTGTCAAATCATATAATTCTATGCTTTTTATCGGAATAGTCGCTTTGAATATCAGCTCGTCAGTGGCTGGTTGAGGATATATAAAGATATTTTTATCTATTTGTTTGTCAGAAGATTCCAAAACATTGCACGCCCTTACCACATTCATTTTGATTTGGGATAGGAGGCGATATACATTATCACCAGGGCAGTCTGTCGCACAGCCATCTCTATGTCCACTGACTACGCCTAACATAGTAGCTTCTGTATTGCCGATGGGGTGCAAAGAAGAAGCAAAGGGATTGAACATATTCTCTTTCCTCAATTTCCAAGCAATGACCTTATAAAGACTGTTGAGCATTGGTTCTGAAGGATTTGCCGTTTGATAATTACCAAGTAGGCATATACCCATCGTATTTCCATTTTTCCCACAAAAGTGCGCTCCCAATACATTGTCATTGGTAAGATTCCCGCGCCCCATTCTCCCCTCAAATACTTGTCCGTTCTGTGCCACAAGAAAATTATACCCAATATCATTCCAGCCATTTACTTGTGTATGAAGCAGATAAATATTTCTTACTACTTCCCTATAATTCGTATTGGTGTTAGAGCCTGCGGCATGGTGAATAATCACATGGCGAACTGTAGTAGCGGAGGGAGCTTCTTTGGGCGGAGTAAGCCCTTCGCGCCATTGGTTTCCTGCAATAATTTCTGGTAAGCTACAGTCTTCTTCTATTTTGTAAATATTTGTTAATGAATCTTTTATAGGCAATACAGGTGCATAAAGCAAATGAAAAACTACCTTTCCCAAGTTTTGGGGAGAATAAATACTAAATTCTTGAATAGCTTTGGGGAATATGACTAAGTCAGTATTGTTCATCTCACTATGAATGTCTTTTGTAAGAATAAAAGTATCTTCCTTCGTGATGAGATATATTGGGTTTATTGCCTGATTATCTGCTATTTGTATAGATAAGCTACTGATTGGACTATGGAACTGATAGTGTTGATTTGCTTGTTTTGGGATATGGGAAACAAGCGTACTGTAAAAAGCACTATGTGTTTTGATACCCTCCTGAGCGCAGAGCAAGAAGTGGTGAAATATAAATGCGATTAGAAAAAGTTTTCTCATATTTGACATAGGTATATTTACAAAAATAAGAGATTTTATTTTTATATTTGTAAAGAGCATAGTTAATTTGATTAACTAAAATAATATCATTTCCACAAGTAATTTTTTTAGCTCACATAAAATTTACAATTTAATTAGTTCTATTTCTTACTTTAAAACAATTTTTATGACAAAAATTTTTACTATTTTATGCGCCTTTTTTCTGTTAATCATGCTGAATAGTGCCTATGCACAACAGCGTATTATCACAGGGAAAGTTACTTCGGGCGAAGACGGTGGCGCGCTCCCAGGGGTAAATAT
>JALOMS010000335.1 GCA_025455345.1 Thermoflexibacter sp.
CTTGTGTTTACAAAATTTTTGTAAACTACTTTTTGAATTTCAGATAAAGTATTTTGCTCGAATGAGTCATGAGCAGCTTCTTTCAAAAATTGATCAGAAATTTTCTTCTCCCACCCCTCAAATCGATTATTAATTTCCTTTGATGAAAGCTTGGTCTGCCTAAATACATCGCAAAAGTTTTCGAACCTATACTTCTGCAGAGGGGGTCTTGACTTTCCTAAACTAAATAAATTTTTTGCCGTATCCGTATCTGGATTATAAAGGAAATATTTTCCTGCTTCGATAAGTCTTACCATCGTTTTCATGCTGTCATAATTCGGATCATTATGTTTAAGTAACGCCAAAGCCAGATCACGCATAATAGTTGTATCCGTATTGGAGATTTTTATACTATTCATTTAAAATGAGATTTTTCTTTGAATAATGTTCCCATACCGTTTGATTAAATATCTACGAAGTCCTGTCAAAAATCATAAAAAATCATAAAACGTCACAGATTATCATAATGACCTGATTATGAGGCATTTGTTACGAATGTTTCAAATGCAGTGTCTAATTTTACATTAGAGATTGAATTGGTAATGACCAGTTTCCCAGTCTCTTTTATCATCAATGTATTCTCGGAACTTTTCCCGATCCTCTATGAATTCAGTAAGTTCTTTTTTAAGCTCTTCAAAGTCCGACACTCTACTTAATACTTGTTTCAATTTATGAATGCAGTGAAATGTAGCTATTTCATAGCCACTCAGTCGAAGATCGCTGCAATCTTGATCTATGCCCATTATTTCATGCCAATCGGCAACTGTTTCAATAGAAACAAGCTCTGAGTGATCTAAATATTCTTTTGATGAATGGGTCATTTTTATAGCACCTGTGACGATAGAATTCGATATTCTGTATTAGCGAATAATGGAGACAAAGTCAATAGTTATGTAATGCGTCAAGCAGATAATAAAATACGTTTTTTCAATAGTTTATTTTATAACAACTAAAATTCAAAAACATGGCACAAAACAAAAGCGACATGCAAAAGTCCTTCGATTTTCTGAAGGATAGCGGCGGTACCGAGTTGAAAAACTCAACAGGTATCAAAATCGGGAAGGTATGGTTTTTAACAAGTTTTCTTATATAGGGAGCTACCGCAAGGACGAATCGTGTAATTCGAATATTTTAATAGGGGGAAAGTATAATTTTATTTGCTTAATTACTTCATAATCAAAAGTTTGATAAAGTCTTAAACTTTTTCAAACTTTTGTATTTTAGGACAATTTTGTTTTCAACTTATTTTACAATTACTTGCCCTCTGATTTCCCCTCCTCTTGCTTTATCACTGTGTATATTAAGATACCATTTACCCGCTAATAAGTCTGTTTCTTGTTGGGTAGTAAGCGGCGCAGTAGCCCCAGCAAAAGTGCCATTATTGGCTGTACTAAATCCCGTCAATCCAATCGCAATACCTGCGTTCTCCGTAGTGCTTGCGGGACCATGGAAGTGCATACCTGTTAGTGCTGTACCTTCTACTCTCCATTGGATATTATAGGTAAGAACTTTGGTGTCTTTGTCATAAGTTCCTGTCAAAGAGCCTGTTCCTGTGGTAGTTATAGGAGGAACTTCATTTGCGCCTGAAAGTGTAGCACTTACAGAAAGCATACTGCTTGCTTCATCTTTTTTGCAAGCGACAAATAACAAGGAGAAGCCTAAAAACAAAAATAGACCGCTCATTATCTTGGAACGTGTAGTCATAGAATTATTAATTTTTTAATATTTGAAAAATAAAATAACTAATACTGCCCATTACAAGAATATAATAAAAAGGGTTGCCTTCGCAAAATTTTATTTTACGCTATATATTTATATCTTTGTCTTTTACACTTAAATAGATTTTATTCATTAATTGATAGCATTTTAAACAAGAAATTGTATATAAAACACTGATTATCATTTACTTGTATTAATTCATAATTCATAATTCATAATTCATAATTCATAATTCATAACTCATAACTCATAACTTATAATTCATAACTCATAATTACTCATGTATATTTACGTTAGTATATAAATCAATTTCATACTATGGATTGCTGTAATCAAGATAAAATTTCTAAATTAATCAAACCTCATTGGGGGGAATTTGGTAAGAATGAAATAGGCATCAAAGCAAAGAGTGATGAAATAGTAAGGCAAATCGCTGAAGCATTGATGTTTACCTTAGCAAGAAAATACAAACTTGCTTTTGTTGACCATCGACGCATACAGTTAAGTAGTTTTTACCAAGAAATAGTAAATGTGCAGTTTGCCTTCCAAGGACAATCTACGCAGTTCAATATTCCCAATCTTCCTAATGACTTCCAACGCAAAAGCCTGTTTAATGAACAAGATTTAATTCTAATTAATGGTAATCACTTCTCGGCGCATGACTCTATCTATGTGATAGATAATTTGCAAGAAACAGATAAACATTACTTACCTACTTTCTATTTAGGAGAGATGTATAAGATAGTGGAGTATATAGAAAATCTACTCACAGAAAGAAAGCCCAAACTCAATGGCTTGGTATTAGTGGGGGGCAAAAGTATGCGTATGGGACGCGATAAAGGGCTCATCGATTACCATGGGAAGCCCCAAAGAGAATATGTGCATGATTTGCTACTTCCTTATTGTGAGGAAGTTTACTTCTCTTGCAGAGAATCCCAAGACTTTGCAGAAGGTTACAAACGCATAGAAGATAGGCTGGTGGGTTTAGGTCCCGTAGGTGGCATACTTTCGGCGATGATGAGCAATCCCGAAAAGGCTTGGTTAGTAGTAGCCTGCGACTTACCTTTTATTGATAAAAAAACATTGGATTTCTTGGTTCAAAATCGCAATTTTTCCAAAGTTGCTACTGCATTTATAGACCCAGAAGGCAAGTTTCCCGAACCCCTCATCGCTATTTGGGAACCAAAAAGTTATGCGATTTTGTATCAGTTCCTGAGTCAAGGATATTCGTGTCCACGCAAAGTCCTGATTAATTCGGATACACATATTCTCAAAGCTCCCAATAACAAGGCACTGACCAATGCGAACGAACCTAATGATTATGAGCAAGCAAAAAAAGAAATCAACTTAGAAAACTAATCTCCTCTATGTCAGTCTAAAACTTTGACGGTGGAGCGGCGTAATGCCATACGTTTGAATGGCGTGGTAATGCGCTTTAGTAGGGTAGCCTGCGTTATGCTCCCAAGCATACATGGGGAATTCTTGGGCGTATTGTTCCATTATTTTATCTCTTTCTGTCTTAGCAATAATGGAAGCGGCTGCAATAGAGAGATATAAGCTATCTCCTTTGACAATACATTCGTGTAGGGTAAAAGGGTACGGTTTAAAATATTTTCCGTCGATGAGCAAGAGTTCTGCTTGTGGGTCTAACTTCTCTATGGCGCGATGCATTGCCAATACAGATGCCTGAAGAATATTTATTTGGTCTATTTCTTGAGGAGAAGCCATGCCTATGGCTATGCAAATTGCTTCTTTTTCTATTTCTTCTCTTAGTTTTTCTCTCTGTTTTTTATTGAGTTTTTTAGAATCAGTGAGCCATTCGTGCTTGTAATCTTTGGGGAGAATGACTGCCGAGGCAACAACAGGACCCGCCAAGCAACCTCGCCCCGCCTCATCGACTCCCGCCTCTATCAAATTGGGGGAAAAAGAAGAATACAACATGACAAATAAAGAAATATGCCTTGGTTTACAATATTTTAAGCAAAAACAATCAATACATGGTTTTTTTCTACCCTATCTCCTTTCTCCACTTTGACACTCTGGATAGTACCATCACCTATGGATTTAATCATGTTTTCCATCTTCATGGCTTCTAAAATTAACAGATTATCTCCTTTTTTGATGGTGTCGCCTTCTTTGACCATAATGTCCAAAATCAACCCTGGCATAGGGGCTTTGAGGTCGTTCAATTTTTGTTTGTTCAACTTGCCCATACCAAGTTGTTCTAAAAGCAAGTCAAAACGGTCTTGTACGCCTAATTGATAGGTATTTCCATTGATTTTAAGAGTAAAAGATTTTTCTGAATAATCAGCTTTTACCAATTCTACATTATAAGAGCGATTTTGATGTAAAATATGGAAGTGATTATTGCCCAGAGATTGGATATCTCCATCAAATATTTCTCCATTGATGAATAGACCTTCTTTTTTGTGTTCTACTTCAAAAGTAGTATTGTTGGTATTGATTTTCAGCATAGAATATTTTTTAAAAGCCTCAAATTACACATTTTTAAAATTTGATTACAATTTTGCCAAATTGTTTTCCTGATTTTATTTCGTCAAAAGCATTAATAATATCAGAAAATGGCTTCACATTATCGATAATTGGTAAAATCTTGTTTGTATCTACCAATCTAACCATGTCCACAAATTCTTGGTCATTCCCCATAGTACTTCCTTGAATCTTGATTTGGTAATAAAAAGCACGGTACAAGTCAAGCGTTGTAGGCAGTCCTTGTGTTGCTCCATAAAATATGATTCTTCCTGCGGGTTTCATCATGCGAATAAAATCGCTGAACCCCTTCCCACCTGCGCTATCTATAACCAAGTGAAAACCTTTGGATTTTTCTAACAAATCCTTATTCCAGTTACTTTCTTTATAGTTTGCGCCAGCAATTGCACCTATTTGAATGGCTTGTTGTATCTTATCGTTATCTCCAGAGGTAATATAAACATTTGCTTTTGCGACTAAGGCAAATTGAAGGGCTAAGGTAGCTACGCCACCTCCTACCCCAGAAATCAATACATTGTCCCCTTCGCTGATTTCTCCATAATTAAATACAGCGCGATAGGCGGTAAGTCCACCCAGAGGCAATGCAGAGGCTTGCTCGTCAGTGAGGTGTTCTGGTTTGAGATGAATACGGTCAGTTTTGACTACAACATACTCTGCAAAAGTTCCATTTGTAGGCATACCAAGAATCTGATAATGAGGGGATTGAACTTTGGGATTGCTCCCCCAGCCAATGTTAGGATTTATAATAACTTTTTTCCCTATCCAGTCTTTGTCTGCCTCACTCCCTACCTGTTCTACGATTCCACACCCATCGGAGCCAAGCGTAGTATAAGGCTTGATATTAGGGTATTTATCTTCTCTAATCCACTGGTCTCTGCGATTGAGAGCGGCGGCAGTAAGTCTTACTAAAACCTCATTTTCAGAGGCATTAGGGATAGGAATTTCGTTGATTTTGATTTTTTCTTTTGGGTTATCAGTAATTTGTAGTGCTTTCATTGTGGAGTCTTTATTTTTGTCTAATTCAGCACAAAGGTATAGAAATTAACCCTATTTTTTAATAGGAATTTCTTAAGTTTATTTGACAAGTATGTATATTTTATACTAAAAATTAATTGCTTTTAAGTCAGAAACTTGTCAGACACCTCAAAGGTGTCTGACAAATGAATAAAACGACTTTTGATTGAGTATATCTTGCTAAGTAGGATTGGGCTGACCTATGTATAAAGAATTATCCTCTTATATTCTGAACTAACTTATAATATTTTGGTTTATA
The DNA here is from genome assembly GCA_025455345.1 of Thermoflexibacter sp. Classification (GTDB taxonomy): domain Bacteria; phylum Bacteroidota; class Bacteroidia; order Cytophagales; family Thermoflexibacteraceae; genus Thermoflexibacter. The sequence continues at coordinate 5,543 of JALOMS010000335.1, forward strand.
AGCATAGGATTTATCTATTGAACATTTTATTTTTACCTTTGTAATATTAAGTAAGTGAGCAAATTAAATCGACGCTGTAAAATACCCTTCAGGGTGTGCAAGTGTTTGATAATGAACTAAACACGCTAAAGCGTATTTTACAATAAAAATGCACACTTACTTAAGTAATTGTGCAAATTAAAGCGTTCTTTCGCCCCTATCTAAATCTTTCAATTGCATTGCGCCCCCAGAGGGGAAAGACTTGCTGTAAAT
>JALOMS010000336.1 GCA_025455345.1 Thermoflexibacter sp.
TAAAATACACATTTACAGCAAGTCTTTCCCCTCTGGGGGCGCAATGCAATTGAAAGATTTAGATAGGGGCGAAAGAACGATTTAATTTGCTCACTTACTAAAGTAATCCAACAAAAATAAAAGCTGTTACAGTCCCGTTAGGGAATTTAATACAAAGAGCATTTGTAAAAGTTGAATTACTGCTGTATTCCTAACCCTAAACTATAAATCAGAAACAAGGAACTTGTATTTTAAGGGAACAAGTAAAAATTATCGTTTCCTTCAAAGCAAGATGAAAACCTATTATTTGATTTGCTATATGAAATTTGGAATACTGAATAATGAAATTAGCAATGTGGAATGAAATACAGGAATAATAGAATTGATATGTGTTATTAGTAGCTGATTATCAAATATTTAAAAGAGTTTCAGTAAGCAGAGGTAGGTCTGTACTGAAACTCTTAAAGGTAAGTGTATCAATTATTTTTACTTAGAAATTGAAAGTGAATTGCATTTTGTAAAAACCATCATGCCTTGCGCGGAGTTCATCACCCGAACTATTTGCTCCTGCGGTGAGCTTCAATATTGCATTGTTGGGCAAGGTAAAAGCCACATAAGGTCCTATCCAAGTATAAAGGTTGATATTGCTCTTCTCTCCACCTGTGGGCTGATTGAGTTGCTCAAAATGTCCCCCAAAACTCACAATACCAACTTTGTAGCCTAAATACGTCCAGTAGTGTGTATAAGAGTTTCTTTGCTGACCTGTGGGTAAGGTATTAGACGCAAACAAAGGCATATAATAACCAAAATAGAGCTGACCTTCCACCTTGTTGGTAGCAAGATTGGCAGTAAGAGAAGGCACAATGCCATCTCCGAAGATAGGGCGCGCAGACTTAGAAAGAAGCGTACCTGCCAAGACCCCAATTTGAGGGTTCAATCCCAATTTTCCGCCTGCTACTTTAAAGTTTGCACCAGCCCCAAATTCCGTCCAAGAGCCAAATCCACCTGACCCGTTGGGAATATCCGACCACATAGTACCATAAAATGTAAAATCTACTTTGTCGTTAAGACTGTAATAGCCCGTGGCGGTAGGGTATAAACCAAAAAACACATCTTTGTTCAAAGAAACAGAAAACCCGTATTTTTTAGGAGCAGGGGTTTCTTCTTTTCCCTTTTCTTGGGCAAATGCAAAAACAAAAAGAAATGATAATGTTAATGTTCCAAATAACTTTTTCATACGTTTGATTAGGTGTTAAAATTTAAAAATAATTATAATAACTGTCATAGATAAGAACACAACATAATTGGAACAAACTATTTTTATAATTGTTTAAAAAAGTTGCATTTTTTTCAAAAAAATGTAATTTTTTTTAGATTTTATATAAAAAATGCAATTAAAATGGATTTTTTTGAAAAAAATTAAAATGTAAGTTGCTGATTTTCTTTTAATAAAGAGAATTTTGCATATTTTTATAACAGGCTATTTTTTATAACTTAAATTTTATTAAAAGTATTATTATAATTTTTATTAAGATATAAAAATGACCAATTATTAAATAAAATAGCATAAATATAAAATTAATGGTCAAAAATTAGACCTACTAAATATTTTTTAATAGTGCATTAATTATTATAAAACATAGATAATATTACATTGATTTATGCTACCCTACTGGGTGTGGAATGAGTTTTAAATGTGGGAATAGAAATTGGGAATCAAGTGCAGTTGAAAAGACTATTGGGTGGGAAGAAGGTCTTCAGTGGAGGACACTGATAACAGCAAAAGCTTCATCTGAGTCCCTTATGTCAAATATATTATTAAATGACTTGCTATTCATTAACCTATTAAAAATTTGATTGTCAAGTAATTAATTTTATATTATTTGAAAATTTTAATCTTGTTTCTTCACTTATTCTTTTTAACCTGCACTGTATAAGTAGCAATATTTCTATCTGTGATTCTTATGTGAACATCGTAATTCCCTAATCTTTCAAATCTACATTTCATTTCTAAGAAACCCATTGAGTTGCGAATAATATCAGGTTTTATGGTACGCTTTTCTTCTCCTGCGACTATTTCTATACTGATGTCATTCTCCACTATTGAGTTTGTAATTTTGAATAAAAATGTAATGCTTTCATTTTTAGCTGTTTGTATTTTCATTTCTTGGGGTTCTACGGGAATTATCTGATAGTTAAAAGCGTGCTTGTAGATAAGGGGAGCATTTAAAAATTCAGAGAGTTTGGGCTTTGTATCCATGAGTATCCAAGCGGTATCTAAGGGGTAATGATTCTTGGCAAATAACGCTGGATTAGCTAAAAAGTATCCATCATTATAATCAGCAATAAACTGATTATCAGGGACAATAAAATACCCACTTGACCAAGTAGCATCGCAAAGATACCACTGATTATTGAGATACACTGCGTTCCATGAATGATTGGGAATACCTTTTCCACCAATATTACTACCTACTGTGCGCCCATAGCCATCAATGATTTTACAGTTTATCCCTGCTAAGGTTGCTAACTCTTTCACTAAGTAAGCATAACCCGTACACACCGTTTTCTGCTCCTTTAATAACTTTTTGAAAACTTTTGATTGGAAAGAACTATTCCAAGCATCGAGGGCTTGTTTGTCCCCATTTAACTTTTGCCGCTTGTTTTTATTTTGTAAGAAATAATCGTAATCACTCTCAATATTGGTGCTTACCCAAGTATAGATAGCTCTAAATTGCTCTACCTCTGAGGACAAAGGCGAGGTCAATTTATAAGCCAAAAATGGCAGGTTTTTTAGGTTTTCGCCTTTGTAATGAGCGGCAATGCTATCTGCCCTGCGAAAATCTATCTTTTGAAAATCAATGAGTTGGGCTTGTAGTGTGTCGCTTGTGATGAGTAGAAAAAAACATAATCGTTTTATCATCTAAATATTCCTTTTATTTTCTGCCAAAATGAACGTTTAGAAGTATATACTTCATTGGTAGTTACTTCGCCCATGAACTCACAATAATCAGCCTTTAAAGTAATATTGATAATTTCTGAATTTTTCTTTGATATTATGATTTCTTGACTTACGAAACCTACAAAACTAAATATCAAAATATCTCCATTTTTCAAAGGTTGTGGGAATCTGAATTTGCCCTCTGTATCTGTAATTATTCCAATCATACTTCCTTTCAATACAACGTTTACACCTGGAAGTGGGAATTTGTATTCATCATCTATTACAATGCCTCTTACCACATACTCATCCTCATTTGCTTTTACCTGTTTATTTTGTTTTTTGTCATTTTCCTTTTGCGTTTTTTGTATCGTAGTAGGTTGTTGCTGTGCATAGCTACTATTGGTTGATAATAGCGATACCAAAGAAAAGCTAATTAACCCAGCAAAGAAAGGTTTGAAATTCCATTTTCCCTTTGGGAGAGTAGGCTCTAATGAATAAGTTTTGAGTTGGGACCCCCGAAAACGACCACAAGTATTTTGTTTTCCGTTTTTGAAATATGCCAATACCTCACTATCGCTCATATTGGTAAAGTCTATGACTTCTTTTTGGCACAAATTGCAGAAACCACCTGCACTTGTTGCTTGAAATTCGTCGAATTTTTCCGAGCAGGGTTTGTTAATTGTAAGATTGATACTTTTATTCATACGCTCTATTGTTTTATCTAATTAACCACAAGTTAATATTTTCCTTGCAAATTCCTCCCCAAAACGCATTAGTTTTTGAAATGATAAGGTTTAGTAGTAATTGATTATTTTCTTATCGTAATTATTACCCTCTGATATTTTGTAAGGGCAGGTATGCCATGGTCAGTAGCTTCAAGAATGAGATGAATGGTTTGTCCTGCTTTGGCATCATTGGGGATAAGCACCTCTGTTTTTAATGAATTGGCTTGGGAGATTTCCACATTCCCTGCATAAGTACCTGTGTGGAATTGCCACCATTTGACGGTTACTTTATCTCCATCTGGGTCTGAAACAGTGCCGTAGATAGGTACTTTCTGCCCTGCGGAGGCTAAAATTGTCAAAGCACCTTCTATATTCACTACGGGTTCGTGATTGGCATCTGCGTATTTTTCTGTAACTGACCATTTCATTCTATTGGCAAAATCGCGCTGTGCTTGGGGAAAGAAATTAGGATACTCTTTGGCGTTTTGCTGATTGTTTTGCGAACCCATGTTGTTTGCCATCTCGTCGGCATTCAAGCCAAGAGCAGTAGAAAAAATATCGCTTTCTGCTTTATTTTCTATTCCTCGACCTCCCCAACCACCATAATAACCTTTTTCGTAAGCCCGCAAGCCATTGCCCAGCATATTCATAAAGGTATGATTGTCGCCTTCTCCTAACCACGAGCCTTTTTCTTGCACTGGCATCCATACGAAATACCCCATTTTTTTCAATTCCTCATTGGTGTAGCCCGCAAGCCCAAAATAGTCCACCTTATCATCTTTTACCATTTGCTTGCCATCACCCCAAACTCGATACAAAGCACCCAAAGCCCCGCGCGTCAATACATTTTCTCGCATCCACACAGGAGTCAGGTACGCCGCATTTTCTGCTAATGCCTTTATCTGTGCGCCATAGCCATAGTTCGGCCCCCCTCTAAATTGGCGGTACTCTATCTCGCCCCAGTTCGGTTTGATGTAAGTGGCATAGGTATCATCTTGGTCGCCAGAGGGCAACAGCACTACTTTTCGCGATATTTTCTTTTTTAATGCCTCCCACTCCGTAGTGTATTCGTACTGCTCTTCTATGGATTTGAGTGCGCGGGCTATGGTGCTTTGTCCACCCCAAGCAGTGATAAAAAGCTGACCTGGTTTATTATCTAAAATAAGAGATTTTATGAGGTCAGAGCCTTCCGAATCTTTGGAAATATCACCATCAAACTCAATGTTTCCAAATCGGATTTTTGATTTCAAAAAATCTGGCGAAGGATAATTTGGGTGGTGCTTTTTAAGGTTGGGATACACTTTTTCGTAAGCCTCTACTATGTCGTGGATAAAGCGTTCATTAGTAGCCCAACGCCATGATTCACAAGGGCATACGTTCATTTTGAAGCGGTCATATTCTCTATTGGGAACAAACCACTTCGTACCCTTGCCATCACCTTTCCAATGGAACTGACTACTGGCATAAATAAGCCCCTCTATCTCGACATCTGTACTGTAAAGTAGAAAGCGAATCAATGAGTTATTATCATCAAGTTCGGGGTCAGCAGTAATCACTATGCGCGGGCGATTTTGCTCCATAGAAGTCTGTGCATTCGCCTGATTAGCATAAAAAAGACTCATCACCCACCCCAATACATAAGGGAGATATTGTTGCTTGATACTTGATAGAAAAGGACTCATGGTCTTAGTATTTTATGGTATGAATATACGCTACCTGTTTTTAGTGGCATATAGGTTGGCTTAAAAACTTACTTCATCAATTTTATTTTCATATTTGAATCTCATGCTTTTACGCTGTCCAAGATATTTGAAATGAGTGAAGTTCTCTTGGTCATCATACAAATCCATCAGAATAGTATTGGATAGCCGAATCTGCTTCATTTGGGCAATATTTTCAACTTTCGCTAATATCCATATTGCAAAAATATCTTCTTTTGAGTTCGTGTATTTACCGTGATAATCAGGAATATAACGCTTTCCATCTATTTCCAACTGAAAATGCTTTTTTAAGTAATCTATGACATACTTGTCTGTTTCTGGATTTTCTTTCTCAGTTCCCAAATATAGGCGAGTCTGATAGTTTGTTTCTAATATTTTTTCAAAATCATCAATAAATACCTTGTAA
>JALOMS010000337.1 GCA_025455345.1 Thermoflexibacter sp.
AATTTAAAACCGTACACAAAAATAATGCTTTAAAGTTTTGCAAAATTGCGTGTAAAAACAAGTATCATTTTTTACACAAAAATTCAGAATTTTCTTCCCTATGTGAAATATAGAGTAGTTTTTTAATCTGTCTTTTCTAACTATTTTAGGTAAAATATCTTTAAATAAAGGCTTAGCAAGCCCTATAATAAAGCACAGGCAAAAAGCAATTACCACCAAAATAAGTAAATTGTGTAATATTGCTGGGTTTTTAATTCTGGTCTTATGAATATTAAATCCTCTGGATTTTAAGTCAGAAAAAAGGGTTTCTATGCCCCATCTCTTTTGATAATAGACCATCATCTCTTTTGCCCATGCTAAATTAGAAAGCAGATAAATAGGCTCTTTCTCTCTCTTTTCATGCCATACTAATACATTCACACACCCTTTGTATTGTTTACCTATACCACAATTTTCAACTAACAAATGACCTATTTGAGTATCTACATATAGCTCACCTAAGGTATATCTATCACATTTTGTGTCCTCTATGAGTGTATTTTTTGCTGTTCTCAATACATAAGACCAACCTTGCTCACTAGCATATTCTTGTAAGTCCCACGAATCAAACTCTCCATCACCTAACAAAATTACCTTTGAGCAAGTAGGTAGTAGGGCTTTTACTTGTTGAAGTAAACACAAATGGTCAGTGATGGAAAAGTGTCCCTTATTTCCTTGTTTGACTAACCAAACCAAGGGCATACTACGCTTGCCCAATACCACTGAAAGCATTAATGCCCCACAATTCTTTCCTAAGTCTGTTCCATCTATGACCAAGACTAATTCTGCTCTTTTTTGTGCTATTCCTGCTAACAAGGCACGAATAAAGGGGAAAAATAATAGCTCACAATCCGTATATTTGCTTTGTAAAAAGCGTTTCACTTGCTTGACACGACTTTCTTGGTCAGTTTGAGAAGGCAGACCTGCACCGATTGATTCTAAGCTACTTTCTCCTTGTTTGACCAGAGAATAGACATAACGCACTAATTTTTCTATACGTGAACTATCTGATTTTTTAACAACAGAATAAAACTTGAATAGACTTTTTTTATATCTTTGTAACTAAGCATAGGAAATATGGTTAATGTGATTTGGTCATTACAAAAGCGGAGTGCCGCCCAATTATATATCCTGTGCTTTTTTCCAAATTTACAAGTATTAACCTATTTTTATTTGTGTACGGTTTTGAAAGGTTTTGTAAATCCAAATCCTCAAAAAACAGAGAAAAAATTGTCTTTACTTATCTTTAATACAGATTACAAAAATGACACAACTCTCAAAGGAGCATTGGATTATGGAGATAGCCTAAAATCTGTTCTAACTGATATTGGATTTGAGGTTATTCTTTACAAAAATATAGGTAGCAGAGCAGGATTAATAAGAGTTATAGATTCTGTACATACTATATCAAATTCAGAAAATTATAAATATACCCTATTTTATTACTTTGGACACGGTATTAATCTAAACTCCAATCATTATTTAGTGCCAACAGATTTTAATGTTGAACAATTATCTAATGAGGTGATTATAAATAATTTTTACAATATAAATGGTTTATTACGCGAAAATCATCAAATAGAAAAGTCTTGTAATATATTTGTAATTGATGCCTGTAGGAATGGAGTTAATCCTAATATTTCACCCCCTTCTTTAGGAATAAAATCAGCAGACGGGGCAGGGACTATTATTTTTTACAGTACACGTGATAAAAAAAAGGCATATCAGCCTTATTTTACTCCGACTTTTATTAAATGTTTCAGAGAAATGAAGCAAGAAGAAGAATTGATTGATGTATTCAAAAAAATCCAACAAAATGTAAAAAATATGTCTGATGGAAATCAGAAACCTCAAATAGACCCAGACTACAGTGAAAAAATTTTCTTGAAACATTAGTTATAAAAAATGAGCTAAGTGATTCATACTTACAATCATTTCAGTGATATAAGATTCTAAAATCTTACATTTTGGTTTCTCAAAACCATAAACCTATTTTTCGGTTAAAAACAACTAATAATACAAAAAAATAAAACAATTCCTTACCTTTGCAAACAACTCATAACTAATTACTTATCGCTTGCAAAACAGTTTCTTCGATACAAAAATAGAGTACCTCAAAGGCGTGGGGACACAGAAAGCAAACCTGCTCGGTTTGGAATTGCAACTATTTACCTACGGCGACCTACTCACGCACTACCCTTTTCGGCACGAAGACCGCACCAAGTTTTACGACATTGGCGAGATTACTGAAGACTATCCTTATGTGCAGTTGAAGGGTAAAATCACTGATATACAATTACTTGGAAGTAGTGATAAGAAAAAAAGACTTTCTGCAAAACTGGAAGATAGTACAGGCATTGTAGAGTTGGTTTGGTTTCAGGGAATCCAGTGGGTACAGCCCAAGCTAAAACGTGGCTATGAGTACATTGTTTTTGGGAAGCCGCAACTTTTTGGCAAAATTTTCAACATTGCTCACCCCGAAATTGAGTTGTTTTTAGAGCATAAAACGCCCGAAACCGCGCTTTCGCCTGTCTATCCTTCTACGGTCAAGTTGCAAAAACGCTTTTTAGATAGCAAGGGAATAGGTATTTTAGTGAAAAACCTCTTGGAAATCTGCTATGACAAAATTCCAGAAACGCTTTCTAATGAACTCATAGAAAAGTACAAGTTTATCCCTAAAAATGAGGCGATTAAGCAAATGCACTTCCCAAAAAGTCCCAAGACTTTGCACCAAGCAGTGAGAAGGCTAAAATTTGAGGAGTTTTTCTTTATTCAGTTAAAACTGCTTTGGCAAAAAACGGTTCGCAAGCACACGCACCAAGGGCAAATCCTGAAATCTACCGCTATTCTTACTGATTTTTACAACAATCACTTGCCATTTGACCTCACCAATGCCCAAAAGCGCGTGATAAAGGAAATTTACAAGGATTTGTGCAGTGGCAAGCAGATGAATCGCCTCTTGCAAGGTGATGTGGGCAGTGGCAAGACGATGGTTGCTTTTATTTGTATGCTCATTGCGATTGCCAATGACGCACAGGCTTGCCTGATGGCTCCTACGGAAATCTTGGCTGACCAGCACTACAAAGGGCTGAAAGAATATGCCGACAAAATGAAAATTACCATTGCCAAACTCACAGGCTCGTCCAAGACTTCCGAGCGCAAGGTAATCCACGAAATGCTCAGGAATGGCGATTTGAAGATTATCATTGGCACGCACGCACTCATAGAGGAGGAAGTCATGTTCCACAACTTGGGCTTGTGCGTGATAGACGAACAGCACCGCTTTGGCGTGGCGCAACGGGCGGCTTTGTGGAAAAAGAACGAAAGGAAAGAACTTCCGCCGCCTCACGTCTTGGTAATGACTGCGACCCCGATTCCGCGCACGTTGGCAATGACGCTGTACGGAGATTTGGACGTTTCTACCATTGACGAACTCCCCGCAGGCAGAAAACCTATCCAAACCATGCACTTTTATGACGCTAACCGCTTGAAAGTCTTTGGTTTCCTGAAAAAGCAAATAGAGCTTGGAAGGCAAGTTTATATTGTCTATCCACTCATAGAGGAGTCGGAAGCACTGGACTACAAAAACCTCATGGACGGCTTTGAGAGCATTAGCAGAGCATTTCCAGAGTACCCTATCAGCATTGTGCATGGGCAAATGAAGCCCCAAGACAAGGACTTTGAAATGCAACGCTTTGTGAAAAATGAAACGAAAATCATGGTGGCTACGACTGTTATCGAGGTGGGTGTGAACGTTCCCAATGCTTCCGTGATGGTGATAGAGGACGCACAACGCTTTGGACTCTCGCAACTGCACCAACTTCGCGGGCGCGTGGGGCGCGGGGCAGAGCAGTCTTACTGTATCTTGATGACGAATTATAAATTGAGCAAGGAAGGCAAAATACGTACAGAAACGATGGTTCGCACCAATAACGGCTTCGAGATTGCAGACATAGACCTGAAACTGCGGGGACCTGGCGACTTGGACGGTACGCAACAAAGTGGTGTGCTTGACCTCCGCCTCGGCGACATTGCCAAAGACCAAATCATCTTGCAAGAGGCGCGCAAAACTGCCGAAGAACTCTTGGACAAAGACCCCAACCTCTCTCTCCCCGAAAATGTCTTCATCAAGCGACACCTCACTTCCGTACAGCAAGGCGGCAAGGTGTGGAGCAGGATAAGTTAGAAAAAACAGATAGAATATTTGATAAATAATTTTTTATTCCTCTAATTTGTTATAAAATTACGATTTATTCGTAAAAAATAGGAGTTTTATAATTCAAAATAATGCTAATACGTTTTAATATTACGAATTTTCTGTCATTTAATACAGATATTGAGTTTTCCATGATAGCTCAACAGAAAAAGCCCCTGCCCGCGCAGATGATAGAAAACAAGAGTGGTATAGATATTCTGAAGGCAGGAATTATCTATGGCGCAAATGCCTCTGGCAAATCTAACTTGGTCAAAGCATTGGGTTTTATGAAAGAGGTAGTAGTCAATGGATTGAAAGAAACGCTTACATTTAACAAACATTTTCGCCTCGAAAAAGGAAATAATAATAAGCCCTCTCTCTTTGAAATAGAGTTTCAATATCAGAATAAAATCTATAACTATGGTTTTGCTATCATCTTGTCTAAAAAAATCATCGTAGAAGAATGGCTTTACGAACTCAATAAAAATAGCCAAACGCCTATTTTTGAAAGGCAAAGAGATGACAATGGAAACATAAAACTCGATATCCCTCTAAAATTTGGGAAAGGTAAAAAAAATGAGAATAATAAACTTCGTTTAGAGTTGATAGGGGAAAACTTGTCTGATAATGAGCTATTTTTAACAGAGGTCGCTGAAAAAAATACAAAGAATATTCCCCAAGCACAATCTCTTTTAGATGTCTATAAATGGTTTGATGATGTATTGATGATTATTTTTCCTCATTCAAAGTTTGGTGGAATAGATTATATAGGTGATAGCAATGAAATGACCCAAATTTTCTGTAAATTTTTAGACATATTCAATACAGGAATTAATGGACTGGAAAGCAAGTTATTAGATTTTGAAAAAACCTTGTCTTATCTGCCTAATGAAATAAAAGATGAAATATTAAAGACACTTCAAAATAATGAAGGTGAACATACTATTTTCGAGATTAATGGAGAACCTTACATCACTCACAAAGACGAAAACAGTAATTTTAAGATTAAAAAGCTAATGACTAAGCACCGAATCAAAGAGAGTGAAGATTATGAGCTTTTTGAAATTAATCGGGAAGAATCGGACGGGACAAGACGGATTTTTGATTTTTTTCCTGCCTTACTTATGCTTGCCAATCAAGAAAGTATTTTTGTGATTGATGAAATAGACAGAAGTTTGCACCCTATCCTTACTAAAAATATTGTTGATTTGTTCTTAAAAAACACAGCAGGTATTCCAAGCCAGCTAATTGTAACTACACACGAATCGAGCCTACTCGACCTCAATTTTATTCGCAAAGACGAGATTTGGTTTATGGAGAAAAATGAAATTGGAGAATCTAATCTCTATTCCTTAGATGAGTTTAAACCAAGAGCAGACAGAATGCAAATTAGGAAAGATTATTTGTTGGGCAGATTTGGGGCTATTCCCTTCATTGCCAACATAGAAGACTTAGGCTGGTTAAAAACTGAAAATGAATAGTTTATGCTAAGATTGAGAACACCAAAATCTTTTGGAGAGCGGAAAAATAAATCAAATACACGTTTCCCCAATCGTGTGTTTGTCATTGCTTGCGAAGGGAAAACAGAAGAAACATACTTTAAGGCACTCGATAAGCCTCAATATCGCATTTATGTAAAGAGTGAAAACATACAAGTGGAAGTCTTGGAAAAGCAAGATGAGAAAGATACCAAGAGCTTTCCTACTCATGTCATTGCGTTATTAGAAGAATATCAAGAATACTATGGTGCTGATAATGAAGAACTTTGGCTTGTTATAGATAGAGATAAACAAAATCTGAGCAAAAAGCAATTGGAGGAAATCATCTCTAAGTGTGGGCAGAAAAACTACAATATCGCATTGAGTAACCCTTGCTTTGAACTATGGTTGTTATTGCACGTCAAAGACTTAGCAACGTACTCAACAGAAGAATTAGATAGTATCAAACAAAATAAAAAAGAGAGAGCAAAAAGTAAAAAAAGATTTTTAGAAAAAGAATTGTCAAAATTGCTCGATGGATACAAAAAAGAGAAAATCCAACCTGAAAAGTTTTTACCTTACCTCAATTTGGCAATAAAGCAAGCAAAATCGCTCCCTTTAAAAGCAGATTTAAGCACTGTTGATGACTTTGGAACGACAGTATATGTTTTGGTAGAGAAAATCGCTTATTAAAAAACCAACCTCTCTCCTCCCCTGAAAATATCTTCATCAAACGCCACCTCACCTCCGTACAGCAGGGCGGCAAGGTGTGGAGTAGGATAAGTTAGCAACTTTACCCAAACTTTAAACAGAGAAGAAACACTTTGATTTGGAATGACCAAGAGATGTATTTTCTAAAAGGTGATTTTAAAAAATATTGGAGCGTGTAGAAACCTAAAGTGGCATGGGCAAGGCAAATTTTAACCCAATAATTAGCTAAGATTTTTGAAAAGATAAAGTCTGGATATTTATTTTCTAATTTAGTGGTTTTTAATAACTTATGTAGCCATTGATGACTTGCTGATAAAAAATCTTTTGAGGTACAAAATTCAAAGTGGGCAATTTGTTGATGTAGCTCATATTCTTTCTCATTGGGGATAATGCCTAAATCATTGAGTTGCTTGGTGATGATTTGTCGCAC
>JALOMS010000338.1 GCA_025455345.1 Thermoflexibacter sp.
ATATTTTCATCATTGGGCGAAAGTTGTTGATGAAAGTATAAGTCAAATGTTTTCAAGTTTTGCTTGATAAGCGTAACTAACAAAGCATTTTGGAAAACGCCACCACTAAATGCTATTTTTTTGATATTCAATTGGTTACTTATTGATTTGATTTGCTGTACGAGCAAGAAGTGAAACTTCAAAGCAATAAAACCAAGTTCTTTTTTTGCCTGTAAATCCTGCACTATTTCATGCGGAATTGATTGTATTTGTAAATCTAAACTTTCTAATCTATTTAATTCAAAAATATTTATTTTTTTATAATAACTATAAGCCAAATTTTCCAAAAACATTGCTGCCTCGCCTTCGTAGCTTGCCTTATCAGATAACCCTAATAATGAAGCAGTTGCGTCAAATAGTCTGCCTACACTTGATGTTTGGAGTTTGTGCTTGCTGATGAGGTTTTGATAAATCTGCCATTCAACTTTGCTAAACTTTTGTGCAAGAAGAGAATTTGCATTTTCCACGTGTCCATAAGCGCAAAGTGCTGATATTCTTGGCTCTTTGGGCATTTTATCCCCTGCAATCATGGGGAAATAAGGAAAATGATTTACTCTTTGAAATTCATTATTTTGAAAAATAAAAAACTCTCCACCCCAAATATTGCCGTCATCACCAAGCCCTGTTCCGTCCCAAATTACGCCCAAAACAGCTTCATTTTCAGATTGAAAGATGAGGTTATTTTCGCCCAATACTGCCGCAAAATGAGCAAGGTGATGTTGTACTTCTTTCAGTTCAATTTCTTCATTATCAGCCAATTGTTTTCCAAATTGTGTAGAGAAATAATCTGGGTGCTTGTCTGTAACTATTTGTGCGGGTTTTGTTTTTAGAAGTTTCAAAAAATGATTTAAAACCAATTTGTAATTTTCTTGGGTTTCATAACTCTCCAAATCGCCCAAATATTGGCTGATATACACATTTTTTTGGTGAGAAAGTGCAAAACTACTTTTCATCATTGCGCCCATGCCCAAGATAGTTTTTTCGCTTACTTCCAAACCTTTTTGAATAAACGTAGGCGCAATTCCGCGCGACCTTCTTATTGTAATTAACTGATTATCAAAATGATTAAAAGAAAGTACGCTGTCATCTTGGGGAACAAGAATTGTGCGATTATGTGTAAGAACGTAATCTGCTATTTTCCCTAAATCTGTTATTGCCTTGTTGTCTTCAAAAATGATAGGCGAATTGCTCAAATTACCGCTTGTAGCAATGATAGGCTTCTGAAAATCATGCAAAAGCAAGGTAAAAAGTGGGCTGTAAGGCAACATTACCCCCAAATAACTCAAATGAGGGGCAATCGCTTCTCTGACTATGCCAGACGCTGTATTTTCCTTCATTTCTGCCAAAACAATAGGCGATTCAATCCCTTGCAAAAGCGCAAGACTTTCAGGGTTTAGCACGACATCTCTCTCCAAGATTTCCACATTGGGGTACATAACCGCAAAGGGCTTGCTTGGTCGGTTTTTCCTTTGTCTTAATTGATTGATAGCAAAGTCATTGGTAGAATCACAAGTAAGTAAATAGCCACCTATGTTTTTGATAGCCACAATTTTCCCCTCTCTCCACGCTGTAACTACTTCTTGCAGTGCGTCTTGGGTAAAATATTCCGTATTTGAATCAGAACGGTACAACCTCAACTGCACTCCACAAGTAGCGCAGGAATTAGTCTGGGAGTAATATCGCCTGTCTAGTGGGTTGTTGTATTCTACTTGACAATCAGGACATTGCACAAATTCTTTCATGCTGGTATTGTCCCTGTCATACGGTAGCGTTTCCATAATAGAGTAGCGCACACCGCAATTGGTGCAGGTGGTAAAAGCATAAGCATACCGCCGATTATTGGGGTCTAAAATTTCGTTTCGGCAATCGGCACATACTGCTACGTCAGGCGTAAGCAAAAGATTCGGCAGCGCATGATTACTGCTTTCTACTATTTGAAAGCCATCAAAGTATTTTTCAACCACTTCCTTGCAAGAACTTCCAGTGATTTTTGCCAAAATGGGGCTTTTTTGTAGGAGTGTTTTGTAGAAAAGTGTAATTTCTTCGCTCTTTCCATTGACTTCTATGTGCAGTCCGTCATTGCCGTTGCTCACCCAACCATGCAAACTCATCTGCATAGCCAAACGATACACCAAAGGACGAAACCCTACGCCTTGCACTTGCCCAGAAAGGTGAATGTGGAATGTCATCTACGCCCCCACTAACTCTTTTTCCTCCTCTTTTACTGCTGTTCCTTTTTTCTCTTTCACCTTGTCTAAGAGCCAGTTACACCACTCGTCGAGTCCCTGCCCAGAGGTGCTGGAAACGGTGAGGTACTCAATGGCGGGGTTTACCTCTCTTGCGTCTTTGACGACTGCCTCTACCGAAAAGGGCAAGTAGGGCAACAAATCGGACTTAGAAACCAACATGAGTTCACTGGTGAGGAACATTCGGGGGTACTTTTTAGGCTTGTCATCGCCTTCGGTGCTGGCAATGAGTGTAACGCGGTAGTCCTCGCCCAAGTCGAAAGAAGCAGGGCAAACCAAGTTCCCTACGTTTTCAATAATCAGAATATCAGTACCTTCCAAGTTTAGCTTTTGCATTGCCTGCCAAATCATCTGCGCCTCCAAGTGGCATATACCCCCCACGAATACGGTCAGCGTCCCTTTCAGTTTCAAGGTCGCCTACCAATACTTTGATATTGAGTTTGTCTTTCAGCCTTTTGGCAGTTTCTTGGAGGAGAGTAGTTTTTCCACTTCCTGCCGAAGATACAATATTGATTAAGAGGATATTGCGTTTTTTCACTTCTTGGCGAATAGCGTCCGCCACAAAGTCGTTTGCTTGCAAGAGGTGCATGGTGGTGTTGTCGCATTGCACCGTTCCGCGCATATTTTTAGATGTTCTGATGATTTGCATAGTGATTATGAGCTAATTTTTTTCTACTTCAATTTTATTGACAAAATAGTTGTAACACAAGGTAACGCCAATTGCCACGAGGGAGGCTATAATTCCAAGCAATACATTGAAATATACAGGCACAACCAAAGACAGGCGAATGATAATCGTAATAAAGATAAATGCAGAATAACGGAAAATATCTTGAAAACGAGTGGTATAGCGCACCGCAATCAAAACTACTAAAATATCTGCATAAATCATAATGGTATAAAAAGTATTAAAAGATTGGTTGAAAATTCCAAGTTTGTACCAATAATACAAGTCTATTGCCCCTATGGAAATAAAAACCAAAAGCAAGCCCAACGCAATGATTTTGCGGTAATTAACGAATCGTATTTGTTCCTCATGGTTGGCAGTAACGGGTCTGTGCCTTTGGATACTGTAATAATAAGCCAAGAGAAAAAATACGACCAAAGCCCCGCACCCATCAGAGAGCATTTTCAAGATTTGTTCTGTACTTTTTTCCCAAACAAGAGGAACTTCTATTTCTCCAAATTCCTTAAAAGACGACCTCAACAGGATTAGGCTCAGTATTTCTATTTGCTTCCCCAAGGCGTTAGCAACGGATTGGGGTAAGATAAAAACCAAATCTACTATCTCGAAAAGCAACAGAATCGTAAAAGGAACACTAATGATAGAATGATAAGTAAGGTGTGTGTGAATCAAGCCAAATTTTTCTAAGACGACTAACAAAATCATACATAAAAACGCAAGCACCAAACCATTGCTTACCCAGACCACAGTTCGCAGACTTTCCCACTGATGTTCTAAGCGTTCGAAGGTGTGAATCAATAATTTGGCTAACCGCTTTATCATAAGTTTTAGTTAAAATGGACGCGCTCTATCAGCAATTCTGTTCCCTGCACCACGTTGTTATTGGGCGTTCCGCAAGCGCAGTTAGTAAATTGAATTATTTTTTCTTTTTAATTTCCATATAATCCAATGTCAGGTTACACAAAGCTTTCACACCAAGTAACATACCACTCTCATCTATAAAAAAGTCAGGGGTATGGTGAGGGAAAACATCTTCAGGGTTTTTTCCTTTGGACATTCCACCTAAAAAGAAGAAAAAACCGGGTATTTTTTGTGCAAAAAAAGAAAAGTCCTCTGCTCCTGTTACTGCTTTTTGCAAACTTACATTGTTTTTTCCTGCTACCGCTTCTAAGGTTGGTATCATCAGTTCTGTTAGTGTCGGATTATTATAGGTAACAGGGTAGCCTCTATCTATTTTGACCTCAGCTTTAGCACCTGCGCTTTCCGCAATTTTAGTTGCAATCAATTCTATTTTTTTATGAATTTGGTCTTGGGTATCATTATTGAGAGTACGGATAGTCCCTTCCATTTCTACACTTTCTGGAATAATATTGTTCCGAACACCACCATGAATTGCTCCTACAGAAATTACAGCGGCATCTTCGGTAAGAGGGACTTGGCGACTGACAATAGTTTGTAATCCATTGACTATCTGTGCAGAAACAACAATAGGGTCAACACCAGCCCAAGGACTTGCACCATGCGTTTGTTTACCTTTGACTTTGATAGTAAAACGGTCAGAAGCTGCCATTGTGCCTTCTGGGCGATAACGAATCTTTCCTACTTCAGTCATAGAATTGATATGCAAGCCAAAGATAACTTCTACTTTGGGGTTTTCTAAAACCCCTTCTTGTACCATTAGTTTAGCTCCACCTTCTTCGCCTTCTGGCGCACCTTCTTCGGCTGGTTGGAAGATAAACTTGACAGTCCCAGCGATTTCTCCCTTTAGTGCAGTCAATATTTCTGCTACTCCCATAAGGATAGCCACATGTGTATCATGTCCGCAAGCGTGCATAACTCCAACACTTTGACCATTATATGTAGATTTTTCTTTGGAAGCAAAAGGCAAATCAACTCGCTCTACTACTGGTAGAGCATCCATATCTGCTCTCAAGGCTACCACAGGACCAGGTTTACCTCCTTCTAATAGCCCAATGACTCCTGTTTTTGCAACATTCACTTGTACTTTTAGCCCTAAATTTCTAAGATGTTCTGCTACTTTCTCTGCTGTTTTGAATTCTCTATTTGATAATTCAGGGAATTGGTGGAATTGTCTGCGCCATTGGATTACTTTAGGCTCTATTTCCTGAGCCATACCCTCTATTCGTTTTGCCAATTTGTTTTTTTGAGCGTAAGTTTCTAAAAAACAAGCACATAAAAACAGTAAAAAAAGAATAAGGAATATTTTTTTCATAAATATTTGGAGTTGTTTGTAAGAAAATCTTGTTTACATATTCAATGCACGATTACCTGTAGCTACTAAACAGGCTTCTTTAAATGCTTCTGTAAAAGTAGGATGAGCGTGACTCATGCGCGCTATATCTTCGGCTGAAGCTCTGTACTCCATTGCGACAACAGCCTCCGCTATCATATCTGCGGCTCGAGGTCCAATGATGTGTACACCTAAAATTTCATCTGTAGATGCGTCAGCCAAGACTTTTACCGTTCCATCTATGTCCATGCTTGCGCGCGCCCTGCCAAGTGCTTTAAAAGGGAAAGCCCCTATTTTATATTTTTTCCCATTAGCTTTTAGTTCCTCTTCTGTATAACCTACAGCCGCTACTTCAGGCCAAGTATAGACGACATTGGGAATCAGCAGGTAATTGATGTGCGGTTTCTGCCCTGCGATTTGCTCTGCAATCATTACGCCTTCTTCTTCAGCCTTGTGGGCTAACATAGCTCCTTTGATGACATCTCCAATCGCATATATGCCTTTTATATTGGTTTCCAAGTGGTTATCTACCTCTATACGTCCTTTTGCATCTGTTTTTATACCTATATTTTCCAGTCCTAAGCCTTCTGTGTAAGGCTTACGACCAATAGACAATAAGCAATAATCTCCTTTAAAAGTTACAATCTCTCCTTTCTCATTCTCTGCGGTTACGCTTACTTCTTTCCCTTTCACACTTGCTCCAGTAACTTTGTGTTTGAAATAAAAATCAAATCCTAATTTGCCTAAAACTTTTTGTAATTCCTTACCCATAGTTTTGTCCATTGTTGGAATGAGGGAGTCCAAGAACTCAATGACAGTAACTTTTGTACCCATGCGACCATAAACAGAGCCGATTTCCATTCCTATTACTCCTCCACCAATAATAATTAAGTTTTTAGGAACTTCTTGTAGCTCTAATGCTTCAGTAGAAGTAATAATTCGTTTTTTGTCATAAGGTACAGTAGGCAAAATAATAGGCTTAGAACCTGTGGCAATGATGGTTTTATCTGTTTGAATTTCTTTAGTTTCTGCTCCTTCTGCTTGGTTTTTGGTTGGAGTAATCCTAATTGTATTTTTATCTATGAAAGCACCCAAGCCATAATATACATCTATTTTATTTTTTTTCATCAAATACGCTACCCCATCGCACGTCTGTTTGACCACTTCGCGCTTACGCTGTATCATCTGTGGTAGATTTACTTTAAGGTCTTTGATATCAATGCCATGGGTTTTGAAAGTATGAGCGGCATTGTGGTAATGCTCTGAGGAGTCTAACAATGCTTTTGAAGGAATACATCCTACATTCAAACAAGTGCCTCCTAATGAATTATATTTTTCTATGATTGCTGTTTTTAAGCCAAGTTGAGCGCAACGGATAGCGGCAATGTAGCCACCTGGTCCTGAGCCTATTACTGTTACGTCGTATTTCATATATTTAGTTGCTTTCTATGATTTAAAAGATAAGTAAAGTTTATTTTAAAAAATTTGATATTTGTAAAACTAACATATTGATTGCAAAAAAAATGCAAGTGAATCAAAAATATTTAATATCAAACTTCTTAAGCAAGTAAGTAGGTGATAAACATATATTGGCATTTATGTAAACTACTTACTTTACAATTACTTAGGATACATTAGAAAGACTAAAAGAGTTCTTACTGTTTATCTGCTTTTTCTTTCTTTACTTATGTAATTTTGGGGTAGTTCTTTAGTTAGTCTTTGTTTGAACTTGTGATAATCTACGGTAATCGTATGTCTTGGAGTCTTATCTTGTTTATAATCAGGATTCGCTAATTGCTTGTTTATCAATTCTTTCATATTCTTTGGTCTTTGCCATTGACCTGTGATTTCTCTTGCCATGATTTTTGACTGTAATTCTGCCGCAGGCCAGATGCACCCCAAAGGCTGAAATAACCCAATAAAGTATAGATTTTTAATAGTTGGGTGCAACATTCGCAAATAAAGAGGAACTTCTCCTTCTGAGTAATCTATGAAGTTTTTGTCAAAGAATGGATGCGAAATGATATATCCTGTACAAGCAATAATAGTGTCGTATTCTGCGCTTGTCCCGTCTATGAAATGCACGATTTTCCCTTCTAATTTCCTAATCTCTTTTTTAGGATTAATTTTCCCATGTCTGATAAAATACATTAGTTCGTCATTCACCGTAGGGTGGGTATAACCAATGGGGTGAGTGGGCTTTTGTAATCCATAATGCTCCCAATCCCCAAATTTGAGCCAAATGCTCAATTGAGAAAGCCTCTGCCAGAGCCAATTTGGTAAAAAATTAATACGACTGCTTACTACATCTGTGGGTTCTCCATATAAGAATTTGGGAACTATCCAGTATCCCTTGCGCCAGCTTAAATCAGTTCTGGCAGAAAATCGACTTGTTTCCACTGCCACATCACAAGCAGAGTTCCCTCCGCCAATTACCAATACTATCTCATCTTTGTATTCAGAAAATCGCTTTACTGAATGAGAATGAATAAATTTTCCTGTGAAATTACCTTCATACACTGGCATTCTTGGCTTCCAGTGATGTCCGTTTGCAGCAACTAAATAATCAAAAATTTCAGTATTTATGATACCATTTTTTTGTGTCTTGACCACCCATTTGTTTTCCAAGTTTAAGCCTGCATGAATTACTTCTGTTTCAAATTGGATATAATCGTACAATCCAAAGTGTTTGGCATATTCTTGGAAATATTTTGCCAGTTGCCAATGAGACGGGTAGTCAGGATAATCCACAGGGAAGGGATAATCTGCATATTCGGAAAGCGTTTTAGAGCTAATGATATGAGTAGTTTCAAATACACTTGAATGTGAAATATCTTCAGAAAACACCCAATTACCACCAACTTCTTTGCCGTAGTCGTAAATAGTAATATCCAGCCCTTCGTCTAAGAGGTTTTTGGCGGCAGTGATACCCGATGGTCCCGCGCCAATGATACAAATACGTTGCATAGTTATGAAATAGATAAGTGATTTTTTCAGAAAAGAGAATATATCCAGAATAGTAAATGTATGCTAATTGTCAAAAAATAGATACAC
>JALOMS010000339.1 GCA_025455345.1 Thermoflexibacter sp.
GCACCAGCGAAACGACTTTCAAAATAGAAGGCTTGGAAAATGGAGTAACTTATTTCTTCCGAGTGAAAGCAATTAACACCTACAATGGCTTGGAAAGTGGCTTCTCGGAAGTAGTATCTGCACGTCCTTCTGTGGTACTGGGAACGGAAGAAGACTTACAAGCCATTGATTTGCAAGTGTATCCCAACCCAAGCACTGGCAAGTTTACCTTAGAGGGCAGGTTCAAAACTCCTTCGGCATGGCAGGTCGCTATTTTTGACCTCACAGGCAAGAAAGTTTATGAAATGGACTTGGGCAAAACCAACTCCTTGCAAACAGAAATAGACCTAAGCGGTTGGGCAAGTGGGATGTATCTACTTAGACTAAGCAATGAAAATCAGGTGTTTAGTAGGAGAGTGGTCAAGGAGTAGCAATTAGCATTTTTTCAAATTCTTATTTGCAAAAGTTTTGTATTTGCTTTAATACAAAACTTTTGCCTTTTTTTTTACTATCTTTGTCTAAAACTAAGAAGACAATGCGAAATTTTGAAAATTGGGAAACACAAGACCTTGAAATGACTTTTGGAATCAGTCAGGTTTGGGAAAGCAAACTCTTGGACGAGTGGCTTGCTGCTACTGAAGAATACACACCAGAAGAAAAAAAAGCAATAGAAAGATTACGAATACGCACCTTGAAATTTGCAGATTACTGGAACGAGGACGAGCTTAAATTGCAGTGTATCAGTATTATTATAGACATTGTAGATTATACAAGCGACTACTACACTGTTTTTTCTCAAAGACCCCTAAGTGCTACTATCAACGGCATAGAAATCGGAGGCAGGGTAGATTTTATGATTTCCAAAGGTCGCCAAAAGCCGATTCAACCTTACTTTTTTATCCATGAGTACAAGCAAGAGCGTAAAAGAGAAACTGACCCCAAGGGACAGTTATTGGCAGAATTGCTCACTGCTCAAGCTAAAAATGACAAGCAAATCCCTATGTATGGTTGTTATGTACTTGGGAGAAATTGGTTTTTTATTGTTCTTGATGGGAATGAATACGCTGTAAGTCGCGCTTATGACGCTTCTCAATCTGATATTTACAAGATTATTGCCATTTTGAGGAAAATAAAAGAGTACGTGGCAGTTTTTATACAGAAGTAAAAGGGAGTATAGAAAAGTAGAGTTTTTTTCCAATATCAATTTATTTCACTGTATTCAATGTCTTTACATGATTTTATCAATACTTTTTGGGAAGTAAAAGCAGAAATAACTGAAGAATTAGTAAGTAAGAGTATCTCCAAAAGCTATCAAAAAGGCGAGATTATTACCTCCGAAGGTCAATTACAGCGCGAACTGCTCTGGGTAGAAACAGGGGTGCAGATGTCTTACTTTAGTCATGAGGGAAATATTCATGTGATTGCTTTTACTTATGCTCCTTCTTTGAGTGGAATCCCTGAGTCTTTTTTGTTTCAAAAACCATCTCGATATTATTTAGAAGCACTCACTAATAGCTCCTTTAAGGCAATACCATATCCTTTGCTTCAAGATTTTTTTGATAAAAGTCCACCTTTAGAGAGGGCTTTTCGGAAAATTACTGAGCATATACTCGCAGGAATGGTTAATAGACATCTCGAACTCCAAACACTAACTATTGAGCAAAGGTTTCGCTTTTTTGCTCAAAGGAGTCCTCATCTTTTTCAATTAGTCCCTCATAAGTATATTGCAAATTATCTTCATATTAATCCTACAAATTTCAGCAAACTTTATAATTCTATTAAGATTTGACTTGGTCTATACCAACATTTGAGAAAATTAAAATATAGAATTTTGTATGTCTTAAATACTAATTTTCTCACATTTTAATTTGAAAAATTATGACAAATGTACGCTTAGATTGGTTAGACAAAAAAGAGTATCCATTTGATAATGAATATTTTATGATTAATAGACAAGGTTTGCACTATATAGACGAAGGTAAGGGAGAAGCTATTTTGTTTGTACATGGTACTCCATCTTGGTCATTTGATTTCAGGCATCAAATCAAAGCACTTTCTAAAAATTACAGATGCATTGCCATTGACCATATAGGGTTTGGCTTGTCAGACAAACCCTCAAAATACGATTATAGCACCCAAAATCATGCAAAAACTTTGGAGAAATTTATTGAACATCTCCAATTAGATGATTTTACCTTAGTTGTACATGACTTTGGCGGGGTGATAGGATTTGATTACGCGCTCAAAAATCCCAATCATATTAAACAAATAATTGTCCTAAACTCTTGGCTTTGGGACTGTTCCAAACAGCCTGAATACATTAAGCTAAAGCAAATTCTCAAAAATCCTTTACTGCCTTTCTTATACAAATGGCTTAATTTTTCACCTCGTTTTTTGATGCCCCAATCTTTTGGGAATAAGAAAAAATTGAGTAAGACCATACACCAACAATATCTTGCTCCTTTTGCTAAAACAGGTCAGAGAATGGGAACTCTTGCATTTGCAAGGTCTTTACTTAATGACCAAGCATGGTTTGGTACACTTTGGGACAAAATACAGTTGTTGCGAGAAAAGCCAATACTTTTGATTTGGGGTATGCAGGACAGTTTTGTTTTACCTTCTAATTTGGACAAGTTTGCAAGTGCTTTCTCTCAAACAACCATAGTCAAAATAGCAGACTGTGGACACTTTCCACAAGAAGAGGCAAGGGAAATAGTATTAGAAGCAATGGAAAAGTTTTTAAAAAATAGCTAATTACGTAGATAGACTTACGTTTTGTTTTTGATTGGCTTTGAGGAAACTATATCAGCACAAAACGTAAGTTATTGCTTTATTTTCCTGCGACTTCTATTACTTTATTCCAAACTCTGAACGTATTTTTATAACAGATTTTGGCAATATCATCTTCTGTATATCCTCTTTTTAGTAAGACAAAAATTAAGTTAGGATAACCTGTAACATCTTTAAGCCCTGTGGGTAAGGTATCCCCTACTCCATCAAAGTCAGAGCCTAAGCCAACAAAGTCTATTCCTGCGATTTTGACAACGTGGTCTATATGGTCAGCTACCTTTTCCACAGTAGAAAAGAGAGAAGGATTGTCTTTGGCAAACTGCTCTATGAAGGGCTTTGCAATGCTATCTGTTGCTTTTAAACCCTTACTAAGGAGAATACTGTCCAATTTTGTTTGTAGTTTTTTGTTTTGCAGATTAATATGTTGGTCTAAAAAATCAGAACCAAAATTGATATGAATTACTCCACCATTTTTGGCTAATAACTTTATCATATCATCTGACATATTGCGTATGAAAGAGGGCGTAAAACTTCGACAAGAAGAATGTGAGGCTATACAAGGAGCTTTGCTGAGGCGCATCACTTGATAGAAGGTGCTGTCTGATACATGAGAAATGTCTATCATCATACCTACTCTGTTCATTTCGCTTACAACCTCTCGTCCAAAAGGACTTAAGCCTTGCCAAGTCTGTGTGGTATCGTAAGAGGAATCACAAATATCATTGTCTAAAGCATGAGTAAGCGTAATATAACGGATACCCTTTTGATGAAAATAAGCAATATTTTTGAGGTCTTTTTCTATGGGCGCACCGTTTTCCATGCCCATAGGTAAAGAAATAATTCCTTTTCTAAAGTTGTTTTCTATATCTGTTGGCGTATTTACTAAGGCAAATTTGTCTGGTAGGGCTTTTACTATCCCTTGTATCATAGTAATGAGTGTGTCCGCATAGCTTTTTGCTCCACCCGTTTGTTGGTAAGACGAAGGCACATAAATAGACATAAATGGAGCAGATAAACCACCTTTCTTGGCTCGCTCATAATCAAAATCACCTTCTTTGCTACTAATAGGAATACCTAAAAACTCTTTTTCAAAGCGAAAACCCTTAGTAATGAGGCGATAAGGCAAATCTACATGACCATCAGTGATAATGAATTTGTGCGCTAACTCATTGGCTAATGTTTGGAGTTCTTCATCTGTTTTTTGGGAAGTTTCTTGCGAACAAGAAAATAAGATTGGAAGAATGAAAAGTAAAGTAAGTTTAAAGATTCTCATAGTTTTGTTTTTGTGTTTATCAATGGATATTGTATTAAAAGGATTGCTTAAAACCGACAAAAGAGGAACTTACAACAAGATAGTTACATCACCAGCACCTTCTCTTATAATTTCAAAATCATCATCAAGACAGCTAATGACGGTAGAGGGAATATTACCCCCATAGCCAGAATCAACAATCATATCTACCAAATGACCGTATTTTTCCTCTATGAGATATGGCTCGGTCATGTATTCTATAATCTCGTCATCATCTTTGACCGAAGTAGTAAGTATGGGATTGCCCAATTCTTTGACTATTTGTCGGGGGACTTCGTGGTCTGGGACACGAATACCTACTTGTTTCTTCTTGCTATTGAGTATTTTAGGGACTTCACTGCTGGATTCCAAAATAAAAGTATAGGCACCAGGGAGAGCTTTTTTCATTAGGCGGAAAGCAGGAGTGCTGATATGTTTGGCATAGCGGCTAATCTCACTGAGGTCATAACAAATAAAAGAAAGGTGCATTTTATCTGGCTTGATACCTTTAAATCTACACACGCGTTCTATGGCTTTTTGATTGTACAAATCACAGCCAAGTCCATACACTGTATCAGTAGGATAAATAATGACACCGCCATCTTTTAAGCAATTTACTACTGATTGTATTTTCCTTTTTTCAGGGTTATCGGGGTGAATTTGTATCAATTCTGCCATTTTTTTGTAAAGTCTTCTTAGATAAAGACATCTTTGACATCCTATTACTTCTTAAAGAGCAAAAGTAGAAAACTTTTGCTTAAGATTTCTACTTTTGAAAGATATAATGCTAAAATATAAGACTTTGGTTACGTTAAAAATTATAAGTTAAAGTCAAGAAACTACGACGTGGCATAAAAGGAATACCAGGTATAGCCTGCCAAGCAGTGCCTTTCCTTCCTTGGTCTGCCGTCATTGTCCCAATAGGAGTAAGGTCTAAAAGCCAGAGCATTTGTTGGGTATCTGTCAGGTTAGTAACTCTAAATGAAATAGTAATCGCACTTTTATTGGCAAAAGTATTCCTGACAAATAAGTTAGCATTGACAAGCATGACATTATTTAGCTTAATAAAATTCATCTCATCAGCATAGCGGTCTGCCATTAAATTTCCATCTATGCCTAAACCTGCACTAAGGCTATTGCTGACTTTAGTTTCATAGCTTGCCCCCCAATTCCAAATCATGCTGGGTATATTTTTTACCCTATTGCCAGTTACATCTCTCAATCTCTCGCTTACAGGTATAGGAGTGGCAGGTGTCCCTGTGGGAGCCCCCGCAGTAACAAAAGAAGTTCTGTTATCATAGATGAAATTTATAAAATTTGTGAAAACCTTTAGGAAATACAGCTTTTTCACAACCTTTTTTTACTAAAAATGCATAATCAGACTAAACAATAAAATGAGAAAAATGAAGAGAAAAGATTATTGAGGAGAACTGGGAATTAATTATATTAAGAATAAAATATTCGATTATTTATTAACATTAGTTATTTTGTGATAAATGGGAGCCTACAAGTATCTCGAAGAACTCTGGCGCAAGAAACAGTCAGACCTCATGAACTTCATCTTCAGAGTCCGCACCTGGGAGTACAGGCAGCTGCCCGTCATCACCCGCGTCAACCACCCCTCCCGCCCCGACAAGGCCCGCAAACTCGGCTTCAAGGCCAAGGAGGGCTACGTCG
>JALOMS010000340.1 GCA_025455345.1 Thermoflexibacter sp.
CATCTCCTGAAGCAATATGCCAATTACCTTCATAACCACGAACTTCCTCAAAGACAGCTTTTTCAAAAGCAATATTCGCCCCATTGCACATCGTAGGTAGCCCCCAAAAAAGTGTACCTGCGCCCGTTCCTACTAAGCTCCCAAACTCTATGACTTGCATTTTTTCAAAAACATTTTGAGGCAAATCCAGAGCTACAGGCGCACTGATAAATTTTGCTCCTTTTTCTTGATAAAAAGCCACTATCGTACTTATCCATTTTTTAGATAAGCGCACATCTCCGTCCGTAGTAATGATAAGATTGCCTTTAGCTAATAAAATACCCTTGTAAAGTGCTTGTTTTTTTCCCCATTCGCTATCTAAGCTACTTACAATAAGCCAATCGCCCATACTTTCTTCTTTGAGATATTCATTGCTAAAACTTATGATTTTATCTAATGTAGTATCCTCCGAATGGTCATTAATTATCACTACTTCGAAGTTTTTTTTTGGGAAATCCTGCTCAAGCAAGTCTTGTAAAAGCAAATTGATGTTTTTTGCTTCATTCCTCACAGGCAATATAATAGATACAAATATCTCGTCTGTCAATGAGCCAGATTGAGTATCGGATGTAGGAATTTTGTTCCAAGCCCAATAAAGCAAAAATACGCCAAGACAATAAAAAGATGTAGATATAATAATAATCAAACTGATAATCATTAGCATAGTCTTTTACAGAAAATCAATTATTCATGCGCCCATGTCAAGAAAATATTAACTATTAGACTAAAAGGAAAGAGGCTATCCTTACTTGGACAGCCTCTTTCCTTTTACAATGACACTAATGATGCTTATGAAAACACATCTGCCTTAGTCTTTACTAACTGCTTGTACGCAAGAGTAGTTGATTTTTAATGCATCTGCTTCTCGGAGTTGTTGCTTTACATCAGATACTATACCCATTTTGGTCTCGACATCTACCTTAAGTGAAATAGTGAGTTTGTCTCTTTCTGCCTCATCTAAGTTATCTTTTTCTTGAAAAACAAAACGTGGAATATCTCTTGGTGCAATCAATACATCATTTACTTGTATTCTTGGTTCTGTACCATAGACATTTGTTTCCTTTGGCTTACCTACATAGATGAAACTCACTAATGATTTCTTCTCCAATTTTTGTAATTGACTTGCTCTTGGCACTTTATTAGTAATTTTCAATGTAGTTTCTCTTAATACTGTTGTTACCATGAAAAAGAACAACAACATAAACACAATGTCTGGCAGAGAAGCCGTAGAAATTGCTGGAGTTGCTTTGGGTTTTTTTACAAATTTAGCCATAAGTTTACAGTTTTTTTAATTTCCACCAACATTTGTAGGTTCTGCTTCAGACAATTGATAAGGAATTTTTAGTTTTGCCTCTTCTAACTTTGGATTTTTGCTTTTCTTCTCCTCATTCTCCATATCCAAATATTCAGCCACAGTAATTCCCATGTACTCAGCACGCAACTCATTATATGCTTTCTTCAGCTCGTCCATTACAGAAATATATACTTCGTATTTTGTACCTCTATCGTGTTTCAAAGAGATAACTGCTTTGTCTGGACTTTCTGAAGACTTTTCATCTCTACCATTGTTCATGATAAATTTTTTCGCTTCTTCTTTTATGCGCTTAACGTCCATCAATTCTTCTTCTACAAGTAGTTGATTGTTAGAATTAACCAAGACATTAAATACGTTCCTATCTTTCAATTTTACTTCGTCCAATGCATCTGGTGGTCTTTTGGGTGGCAGACGTAATGTCAAACCTTTATCAGAAGCAATGGTCGTAGTAACTAAGAAAAAGATAAGTAGTAAGAAGGCGATATCTGCCATAGAACTGGCATTTACTTCGGGTGTACCTCTTTTCCCTCTTGCCATACTTTTACAATTATTTTAATTATTTAAAGAATTTTATTACTTCGTTTACGACTACACCTATAACAGCTCCAACAAACATGATATACATCATAATAAGAGAACCGCCTATGGTTTTAGACCCAGTTGCTGTAACTCCGTAGTTAGCTGCTGCTTTAGGGTTGGTAATTTCATCACTTGATAACACATAAGAAATGAAAAATAATATCAATAGTGCCGCAACAGATATACCTACACCTACCAAACTCTTAGGGTCGCTAAGCGAATAAATAATAGGTAGTACGATTGCTGCTCCAATAGCTACAAAAAATAATATGTAGCTTATCCATAGTCCTATATCAATCCATGCATCCATAGTAAAATATCTTTGTTATGATTGTGAATGATTTTGTTTGAAATTATCCTTTTTTCACTTTGTGTTTTACCAAAATATCTATCAAAGAGATAGAGGCATCTTCCATTTGGTTAACAATAGCATCAATCTTGGATACACAATAATTGTAGAAAACTTGGAGAATAATCGCTACAATCAAACCTGCTACGGTAGTCAAAAGCGCAACCTTGATACCACCAGCCACTAAAGATGGGGAAATATCACCAGCCGCTTCAATAGCGTCAAATGCACCAATCATACCAACAACCGTTCCTAAGAAGCCAAGCATTGGAGCCAAAGCGATAAACAATGAAATCCAAACCAAACCTCTTTCTAACTTGCCCATTTCTACTGAGCCATAAGAAACTACTGATTTTTCTACCATGTCTATACCTTCTGTATAGCGTAGCATACCTTGAGTAAATATAGAAGCAACAGGACCTTTGGTTGCGGCAGTAGCTTCGCGAGCTGCCTCTATTCCACCATTGTCCAAAGCACCTTCTACATTTTTCAAAAGTTTGTTGGTATTAGTAGTTGCCAAATTCAAAGTGATAACCCTTTCTATTGCAATAGCCAACCCAAGAACTAAACAAAGTAATACTGGAGTCATCCATACTGGATCACCCTCAATAAACTTTTCTTTCAATACTTGGTGGAAAGATTTATCCTCTGCTGGGGCAGTCTCTGTGGTTGCTTCAGTAGTTGTTGCCGCAGGTGTTTCTTCTGTCTTAGTACCTGTAGAATCCTGAGCTAACGCACTGAAATTGAGAGAGAAGGTGATAACACCTATCAATACGAGTAGTTTGAAAACTTTTTTCATAGTCAATACATTAATAGACTTTAAAAATTGATTAATAGAATTTAAGATTAAGACTGATAAGTTAGTTTATTTATAAAATTAACAATACATTTTCTTTGTTTTGATGCGGAGAAGGAGGGATTCGAACCCTCGGTACCCTTGAGGGGTACACCCGCTTTCCAGGCGAGCACCTTAAGCCACTCGGCCACCTCTCCTTTATTAGTAATCTGTTTGATAAACAAATATCTTACAAATTAAATCAATAAAATAAACTTAATCCAAATATTTTTGGTTAAAATTTACGCATGTCATAAAGGAATAATACAATTTTATCAAAATATCAAACCCCAATCAACACAAATACAAACCTATTAGAAATATATTTTTGCTCCAAGATTAAAATGAATTTTACAATTATCAAAATATTCACCTCAAAATTTCTATTTTAAGCATAAACTTCTGTGAGAATACTCTCCAAAATATGTCTGCCGTCTGTATTTCCCATCATTATATCTGCCGCTCTTTCTGGGTGAGGCATCATGCCAAATACGTTCCTTGCTTTGTTACATATACCCGCAATATTGTTTAAAGCTCCATTAGGATTTGCGGATTGGATAATATTACCTGCTTCATCACAATACTTAAAAAGAATTTGGTCATTTGCCTCTATTTCCTCTAAAATAGCAGAAGAAGCAAAAAATCTACCTTCGCCATGACCAATAGGAATCTTGTACGCCTTATCTTTGTCGAGCGTCTGTGTCAGCAAACTATGCTTGGTCATGGGCTTGAGATAAACATTTTTGCATACGTATTTGTGATTATCATTTTTCAATAATGCGCCCGGCAACAAATGAGATTCTGTAAGAATCTGAAAACCATTACAAATACCTAATACATATCCTCCCTGATTTGCGTGTTTGATGACGGATTCCATGATAGGCGAAAAACGAGCGATTGCCCCTGAGCGCAAATAATCTCCATAAGAAAATCCTCCGGGTAGTACAATAAAATCACAACCCTGCAAATCGCTGTCTTTGTGCCAAAGTTTGATAGTATCTTGGTCAAGAAGATGTTTAAGTGTATAAAACATATCTTCATCACAATTAGAACCCGGAAATACTACTACGCCAAATTTCATTTTTATTTGATTATAATTCATTTGAAAAGACAAAAATAGGGATTAAAAGCATTAAGCGTACAAATTTTTTATTAATTATTTTACTGCAATTAGTAAAAATTTGATTTAAAGCATTTTGAAAAGTAAATAAAGCATTTTTTTCTTCTTAAAAGTTTTATTTGCCTCTATAAAAAAAGGATATAAATTTTTAGAAAAATCTGATAAACAGCTATTTAATAGATGTTATTGTATAAAACCAATTTTGTCATTGCTATCCAAGAAAGTCTATTAACAAAAAATTAATTTTTGGATTAGAATTTGTTTTTATACCTTTGCACCCAATTAAGAGGCTCACTACTTAAAAGTCTGATTTTCAGATATAGTTTTTGATTAATATTGAACTTTTTTGTTATGCCTTTCATGGCAATAATATACAAAATTATTGGACAAAAGATAGGTGTGATTGCTGGAGATTTTAGAAGATTGTACTGACCTATTTTTGCATTAAATATTCTTATTCATAATAAAAACTTTTAAACAACTTGAAAAAGATTTACCTTATAAGACACGGAGAAACCTACTACAATCAATTTGGGTTAGTACAAGGTAGCGGCATTGACTCCGAACTAAACGAATCAGGTTGGTTACAAGCAAGAGCGTTCTACAATGCGTATAAACACATTAGTTTTGATAAAATTTATACCTCAGCTCTAAAACGCACGCATCAAACTGTTTGGGATTTTATAAGCAGAGGTATTCCTTGGCAACAGCTCGTTGGGCTGAATGAGATGGGGTGGGGGCATAGAGAAGGCAGAGCTATTACGCACAATGATGATATAGAATATCAGAAAATATTAGCCGCATGGCGCAATGGAGATATGCACGTCAAGCCAGAGGGCGGCGAAAGTCCTTTAGATGTTTTGAATCGCCAAAAGTTAGCTTTGCAACACATCTTACAAAATGACGAGGAGTCCACCATTTTGATTTGTATGCACGGTAGAGCCATGAGGGTTTTCCTGTGCTTACTTTTAGATGTACCTCTTAGAGAGATGGATTCCTTCCAACACTCAAACACATGTGTTTATATATTGAATTACAGCATAGACGGTAATTTCAGCATAGAGCAAGCCAATGATACTTCTCATTTGGCAAGAGTAGAGCGAGAAGTTTTGGTTTCTTTAGGCTAATATAAGAAAAATAGTAGGTTGTTTGTGCAAGTCGGGTAATAATCCCTGTACTTTATCATTTTTCCAATCCCGTACCTTTTTAGTGCGTATCCACTCGTGAGCTGAAGTCAAATTACTGGCTACACATATTTGGGTTTCTCCCTGTAACTCATTGATAAGGCTGTCCATGACTAAGTTATTGCGATAGGGAGTTTCTATAAATAGTTGGGTCTGCTTTTTTTGCTTAGATTCTTTTTCAAGATTTTTTATTGCCTTTTCTCTTTCTTGCTTTTCAATAGGCAAATAGCCTTGAAAAGCAAAAGATTGCCCGTTCAATCCCGAACCCATCAAAGCTAATAATATAGCAGAGGG
>JALOMS010000341.1 GCA_025455345.1 Thermoflexibacter sp.
TTATTAGTTTTAGGGCGGAAGACCTTGTTACTTTAGCAAGATTTTTTGGGCGTGAAGTCAGTGATTTTTATACTGATAATTACCCCTCCCCCAGCAAAACACTGATAATCAACCTTTAAACAAAAAATAAAATGCCACAAGTTACCGACCCCGACCTCTTAGATACCGAAGTGCAAGAGCTTTTTGATAGAGTGCCTTCTGCCCTCATTCGCTACGGCATAGGGGCGATGTGCCTCACCTTGCTTGCTTTGTTTGCCCTTGCCGCCTTCATTCGTTACCCCGAAGTAATAGAGGCACAGGGCATTGTCAGCATCGTGCCTATACCGCACAGGGTAGTGGCACGGCAGGCAGGAAATGTAGTGCTTTTGGTAAAGGAAGGCGAGCAAGTTGCAATTAATCAGGTGCTTGGGTATGTAAGCAGTAGGATTTAGGTTGGGGCAAGCCATACCAAATTTAGGAGTTTTACAACCCCCTTTTGAAGCCTATCAAAAGTCACTTGCTGACCTTTCACAGTTTTATCAGTCCAATTTGCAAGCGCAACAAGTTGCTAATTTTCAGACACAAATAGTTCATTATCAGCTACTCAATGAAAATCTGCAAAAACAAAATCACCTCTTGGACAAGGAACTTTTCCTCACTGAAAAGCGATTTAGGGCAGATTCGAGCCTAAGCAAAAACAAGGCATTGGCACCCTTGGAGGCAGACCGCACCGAAGAAAGTCTATTGCAGAAAAAGCGCGGTTTACAGTCCGCAGAGGCAAGTATCAGAAGAAAGAAACTCACTACAATAAAAAAACAACTACAAAATGATTTGTAGTTGTTTTTTTATCTTTTTAGTGTTCCCGGCAGGATTCGAACCTGCGACCTACTGCTTAGAAGGCAGTTGCTCTATCCAGCTGAGCTACGAGAACCTTCCGTTGTTTATAATGTCGGGGTGGCAAGATTCGAACTTGCGACCTCCTGCTCCCAAAGCAGGCGCGATAACCGGGCTACGCTACACCCCGAATATTTCTTAAACTAAGCGGAGAGGGCGGGATTCGAACCCGCGGTACAAGTTTAAGCTCGTACGACGGTTTAGCAAACCGCTCCTTTCGGCCTCTCAGGCACCTCTCCTTGCTAAAAAGTGTTGCAAAGGTAGGGCTAATAATTTAATATTCCAAACGTTTATAAAATTTTTCTCTTAAAATGTGTTATTTTTTTTTATAACTTTTTTTTAAGTATTTGATAAACAAATAATTATAAGTTTTTAAAATACTTACTCATTTTTTACTTCTATAATTTTCTTAATTTTGTAACATTATATCATGCTTATAGGAAATGTATCAAGTATGTTTGTTAAGCTCAAATTTTGACTTTTATTTTACATTATTAAACTCAAAAAAATGACTTGGTTTAATGAATTAGGAAGAATAGAACTTATTGTAATTGGTGTCTTTATTTTTCTTTATATTTTATATTTGGGTAAGATTCATCGCATTGCCTCCATGCTCAAAACAAGTGCGAAAAGTGTATTTATCAAATTTGCCTTGCGTATTATTTATTTTTCTTTGATTATTCTGGCGATTTTAGGTCCCTCGTTTGGAGAAGTAAGCAAAGAAGTAGAAAGCAAGGGTAAGGATATTTATATTGCTTTGGATTTGTCATTGTCTATGAATGCCACGGATATTCAACCCTCTCGCTTAGACAAGGTTAAGTTTGAGCTTAAAAATATTGTTTCAAATTTTTCTTCTGATAGAGTAGGGCTGATTATTTTCTCTTCTGAGGCTTTTGTGCAGTGTCCTCTTACCTTTGACCAAAGCGCACTGAATTTGTTTATAGAAACACTCAATACTGGACTTGTTCCTAATGCGGGAACTGATTTTGCGCCTCCTTTGCAGATGGCATATAAGAAATTTATAGAAGAAGCCGAAGAATCTGTCAAAGACCAAGCAAAAGTAGTCATTTTAATTAGTGATGGGGAAGATTTTGGTGAAGAAACCCAAGATGCACTTACTGAATTAGAAAGTCGTGGTATAAAAGTGTTTACGCTGGGAGTAGGCACAGATGCGGGAAGTACGATTCCTTACCGCGAACGCAGTGTAAAAAGAGATGAAACAGGCAGAGAAGTAATTACTACGCTTAAGCGAGACCCTTTGTTAGAGATAGCAGAACGAACTAAGGGTAGATATTTTGAAGTTAGTAATGAAAAAAATAATGTGGCTCAACTCATAGAGTCTGTCAAAAAATTGGAAGGACAAGTGAGGGACAGGCGCAAGATGGATGTCAAAGCCAATAAGTTTTATATCTTTTTGTTACCAGCTTTGCTATTGATATTATTGGATATATTCATTACAGTTAAAACCTTAAAAGTATAAGTATGAACCAAATAGAAAACCCAGAAGAGCAATTTGAAAAGGATTTAAAAGAAGAAATAGCTTTAAGACCTGATATGGAACAAAATGAAATAGAAGAAAATGAAATCAATGGCTTTCAACTTTTTATGCAAAATGCTAAGGGTGATTTTAAGAGGATAATGGGGTGTGGTGGATAAATCAGTGGTGAAATGAATTTTTCTGCATAGATTATCGTTTAATAGGTAATCATTTATTTTTGTATAAGTTAAATGATTTTGGGATTAAAATCTACCTGCCATTGCCTTCGTAACATTCATAATATTTTCTTTCCTTATTAATACATTAATCTTAAAATGAGAGAATTAGAAAAAATCGTAGAAACCTACAACCAAATTAATTTTGATGAACGCAAAGCGGCATTAGCGACTGTGGTAAGAGTACAAGGCTCTTCGTATAGGCGCGCAGGCGCGCGAATGATTATGACAGATGATGGGAAATGGACGGGAGCGATTAGTGGAGGATGCTTAGAAGGAGATGCGCTTAGGCGAGCAAGACAGATTATTACAGAGGGCAAGCCTAAGATAGTAAGATATGATACTACTGATGACCTATCTGCCAATAGCTTAGGAGTTGGCTTAGGTTGCAATGGTATTATAGATGTACTTATAGAGCCTGTTAATCAGCAGGATAACCTTCATCACATTCACCTGTTGAAATCTTTTTTGGCAACACCCCGACCCGACCAACAGATAGAAGTCATTGCTACGGTGTTTGCTTCGGATATGCCTCAAGTTGAAATAGGAGAACGACTTTTCCAACGTGCTGATAGCCAAATCTTAAACTTCATCAATCATAAAGAATTAAGTGATAAAATTTCATCTCTTATTCCACAAATCAGGACTGAAGGAAAATCCCAAAATTTAGAATTTGTAATTGAGAATCAATACAAAGTAGAAGTTTTCTTGGAAGTGCTAAAACCCGCCATTCATCTCATCATCTTTGGACCTGGGTATGATGCTATTCCCTTGGTCAAGTTAGCATACGAAGTGGGTTGGTATGTAACCTTAGCAGATGACAATGTTGCTCGCTTACAGCCCCAAAGATTCCCCAATGCCAACGAATTGATAGAAACCCCAAAAGAGGAGATTGCCGAAAAATTAAAATTTGGAAATTATACAGGCGCAGTATTGATGTCCCACAGCTACAAATCTGACTTGGCAGTATTAAAACAATTGATAAAAACACCTATTCCCTATATTGGCATATTGGGTCCTAAAAAGCGATTTGACAAGATGTTAGCAGAAATAGGCGGCATGACGGATGAGCAGTTAGGCAAAATACACAGCCCTATTGGATTGGATATAGGCGCGGAAACGCCTGAAGAAATTGCCTTATCTATTTTGGCGGAAATCCAAGCAAGATTTGCCCAAAGAAGTGGTAGTTTTTTAAAAAATAGAGGCGGAACCATTCACGAAAGAGATTAGCACAATGTCATCACACCATATAGTCAGAGATGCCCAAGAACCAGCCCTCATCATCGCAGATGAGCTTATTTCATTTGAAATCATTGGGCAATTGTTAGAGTGGAGCCCAGTCGTTGTGGTATTGGAGCATTGCTTGCCAAAAGTTTTATCTTGGGGCATAAAAATAGATATAGTGATATGCTCTCATGCTCATTACGAAACAGTTGTTGATATTTGTCAGCATCAGCAACCCATACAAATTTTTTCTTTAGATACAAATTATGAGGAAGACCTCGTACATTTTGCTATTGCGAAATTGATAGCTCGTAGTCATAATGCAATCAGCATAGTTTGGGAATTATTTAATCCTCAAAGATTTATGAAATATATTGATGATACAGAGCTAATTACTTATCAAAATGATAGAAAGGGATATTTTGTAAAGCAAGGGGTCTTTAAAAAATGGATAACAGCAAATACACAATTTTATTTGTCAGAGGACGAGCATATTCGTGAGGTAGAAAATTTAGAAAGATTAGAACAGGCACATTATCAAGTAAAACAAACTGGTCTGGTAAGTTTCAAAACAGAAAAATTAATTTTTATCAAAGAAAGTTTCTAACAGCTTAGTATCAAAATTTTCCAAAGATTATTTTTTGTCTTTTTGATTTATGATATTATATGTAGATTTGTTAAAATAATGATTTTAATTTCTACAATTATTAATTAATTGAGTGCTTATGCGGACTATCTCCGAAATTTATTCATACTTTCTACAATGCCAAGGTGTTTCTACGGATACCCGACAAATCAAAGAAAATAGCTTATTTGTAGCTCTCAAAGGTTCAAACTTCAATGGGAATGTTTTTGCAAAAGAAGCTTTGGACAAGGGAGCAAAATATGTACTCATAGATGAAGCCGATTATCAAATACATGAGCGGACTATCTTGGTAGATAATGCGCTTAAGGCTCTACAAGATTTGGCAAATTTTCATCGCAAACAATTCCAAATTCCTTTCATTGCTATTACAGGTACGAATGGTAAAACAACGACTAAGGAATTAGTGAGTGTCGTATTGAGTACAAGTTTTGTAACTAAGGCTACACAGGGGAATCTGAACAATCACATTGGCGTTCCCTTAACGCTATTGGGTATAAACAATACACATCAGATTGCCGTCATAGAAATGGGGGCTAATCATGTAGGGGATATTCAAGAGCTATGCAAAATCGCAGAACCGAATTTTGGATTGATTACTAATATTGGGCAAGCGCATTTGGAAGGTTTTGGAAATTTCGAAGGAGTATTGAGGGCAAAAAGTGAACTATATGACCACCTTCTTAGAGGCAAAGGCGTAGCTTTTATCAATGCTCAAAATCCAATTTTACAAAATATGGGGAAGAGATTTGAGAGAAGTGAGCAGGCAAAAGTTACTTATTACGGTGCAGAAAATAGCTTTTATTTTGCCGAGTTGATAGAGGCAAATCCCTATATTAGCTATAAAAGTGAAGTTGGAGAGAGTGTAAACACCCAATTGTTAGGCGGTTACAATTTTGATAATATTCTTTCAGCACTCTGTATAGGCAAGTATTTTGGTGTAGATATGCGACTTGCTCATGGAGCTATAGCCCATTATGCTCCCAGCAATAATCGCTCACAAGTGATTAAAGGAGAGCGCAATACACTCATTTTGGATGCGTATAATGCCAATCCGTCGAGTATGAAAGCCGCATTAGAAAATTTTGACAAAATCCCAACGAATCGCAAGATTGTTGTTCTTGGGGATATGTTTGAGTTGGGCATGTATAGTAAAGAAAAACATAGAGAAATTATTGAATTGGTAAAAACGATACCATTGGAACAGGCTATCTTTTGTGGGAAAGATTTTTATAATCTCAATGATGAATTCTCTTCGCCTCACTTTCATTTTTTTGAAAATAAAGAAAATTTAAAGGAATATTTACAAAACTACCCTATCAAGGATTCTTACCTTTTGGTCAAAGGTTCTCGAGGCATGGGTTTGGAAAGTTTGTTGGATTTGTTAAAATAAGCAGCCGAGCAGAAATTTTCAGGTGATAGTTTTGTAAAAACTTCTATAAGAAGTATTTATAAAAGTTTTTGTATTTT
>JALOMS010000342.1 GCA_025455345.1 Thermoflexibacter sp.
CAATCGTGTGCCTTATTTCCTCTATGGCAACCGACAAGATGGTTGGTCTTACCGAGGTCCCAGCAATAGCAAAGACGGTGGCAGTATTCCTTTGGGGCTTTGGCATGGTGTAGGTGGGTGCGAAAGTGGCTTTGCAAAACCTGACCCTTTTGATGAAAATATTGTTTGGTCGGGTTGCTATGACGGAGGCTTAGACCGCTACGACCTCCGCACCAATCTGGCGCAAGATGTGAGAGTATTTCCCGAAGCGGGTTACGGCTGGAATGCGGCAGAAATGCGCTTCCGTTGGCATTGGAACTTCCCTTTGAGTTTTTCGCCACACACCAAGCACAGGGTATATGTAGGTAGCCAATTTGTACATAAAACAGATGACAATGGGCAATCTTGGCAAATCATTAGCCTAGATTTAACCACCAATGACAAAACCCACCAACAGCGTTCAGGCGGAGTTGCCACAGACAATTTGATGACCTTTGACGGCTGTACGCTTTTTGCAATAGAGGAATCGCCCTTGCAAAAGGACTTGATTTGGGTAGGGAGCAATGACGGACAGGTGCACCTGACCAAAGACGGCGGCAAGAATTGGGAAAACCTCACCAAAAACATCAATATGCCCGCTTGGGGAACGGTGGCAAATATAGAACCCTCTCGTTATGAAGCAGGTACAGCATATATCAGTGTGGACTTTCACCAATTAGGGAACTTTGACCCTTATATTTTCAAAACTTCGGATTTTGGAAAAACTTGGAATATGATTAGTCAAAATATCCCCAAATCTATCCTTAGTTTCGTTCACGTAGTTCGAGAAGACCCCAAAATGAAGGGAATGTTGTACGCAGGAACAGACAACGGCATTTACATCACCAAAGACGATGGAAAAACTTGGTTTCGCTTGCAAAATAACCTTCCGCCCGCGCCTGTGTATTGGCTCGCTATCCAAGAAAATTTTGATGACTTGGTAGTAAGTACCTATGGCAGAGGCTATTATATTTTAGATGATATTTCTGCTGTCCGCAATGCCGTTGTCAGTGTCCCCACTGACAACTCTACTCCGTTGTCTGTGTCCTCACAGACGACTTTATTCCCCCTTCGCAAGGCGTACCGTTTCCACGAAGTGGAAGGAATCAAAGAGGATTTTCGCAGTATGAACATTGGACGCAATCCTCCGTATGGGGCGAGTATCAATTACTACTTGAAAGACAGCACCACCAACGAAGTAAAAATTCAGATTCTCAAAGACAATCAAGTGATTAGGACGTTGGAAGGGAGGGCAATGGAAGGCAAAAAGCAAGCAGGAATCAATCGCGTGTGGTGGGATTTGCGCTACGACCCCGTGCTTTCTCCTCAACTTCGCACTTTGCCACCCGACAAGCCTTGGGTGGAACTCAACAAAGACGGTTGGCGACCTTTGGTAACTTGGGACTTGGACTTGGACGCAGGAAAGCAAGGACCCAGAGTTGCTCCAAGCCAATATACGGTGAAGTTAATTGTTGGTAATCAGGAATATACGCAAACCTTAGAAGTGCTGAAAGACCCCAATGCCCAAGGCTCGCAAGCAGAAATAGAGGAACAAGTGAAGTTTTGCTTAGAACTGCGAAATGCCACTAACACCACCGTCAGCATGATAAACCGCTTGGAGTGGATTCGCAAAGAGCTCAAAGACGTAATGAAGGACTTGAAAGACAAAAAGCTACTTGCCGCCGCCCAAAACTTGGAAAGCAAGGCAACCAATATCGTAGCACAACTCTATGATATTCACCTCACAGGCGCACGCGAAGACGCATTCCGCAACCCCGTCCAGCTCTACGAAAGACTGCTTTCCTTGGCGAGCGACATAGGCAGTAGCGGACTTGACTTTAAGCCAACTTCCCAACAGCGCGAGGCTTACGCAGGTTTTGACGGCAAGCTGAAAAAGGTGCAAGCTGAGTTTAAAACGGTGATAGAAAAGGACATTCCCGATTTTAATAACCAATTAAAGAAAATCAATAAGCCTTTGAAAATCAACATAGAGCGACCTGATAAGGAAGGGAAGTAGAGAGAATAACAGCACCAAACTTTACCAAAGTTTGGTGCTGTTTTGTTTTATAACTTTTTTCGCTCCTGCCTAAAATACTCATTTTGTTTAAATATTTTTATAAATAAATGTATAATGTCTTAACAAACTTCTTACCTTTAACCTATTGATTAGAGTCCAGAATTAATCGCTACAATTAAAATATTTATCTGAAAATGAAATCAATGTTACATAAAATCTTTGAATTAGGCATTAAGCCAGTGTATGGTGATAAGTTAAAAAGAAAAATAAGAATATGTAATCAAATTGCTTTGGTGCTGTTTATTAGCGTTTTTCTCATCAGTTTTTTCTTTTTTTACAATCAAATTTGGATATTATTTATCATATCTTTGTCTTCGGCATTGCTGTATGCGTTAGTCCTTGTATTGAACTTTTTTTATTTGCAGCAGTACGCTCGCTTTTCATTATCTTTTTTACCCTCCCTTATTACTTTTGTGGCACATATCTCATTTATACAAAATGAGGAAACAATAGATACTATGCTCATTGGAAATCTAATCATAACACTCATTCCTTGGCTTTTATTCGATATCAAAGAAAAACTATATCTATATTTATCTTTTCTTACTTCTGTTTCTTTTATTTTTCTTCTAAAACCGATTAGTGCCATCTTTCCCATTCATTTTGAAGCTTCTATCTTTCAAGTTCCTTTTATAGAATATCCTATGCTATTTTTTGTGATATTCATTTTTGGTAGTCTGATTTATGTGCTTAAATACGATACCTTTATTGCTGAAAACAAAAATGAAGTTTTTATCCAAGAACTTAAAGACCAACAACAAGAAATTAACTCTCAAAATGAAGAACTTTTACAACAGCAAGAGGAGTTGAATATGGTCAATGAATCTCTGAAAAATACACTGGAACAACTACAAACTACGACCTCTCGCCTTAGCAAAAGTATCAATTATGCCCAAAATATTCAGCGCATTATTCTCCCCAATGATGAGGATTTGGGGACATTCTTCCAAGATTTTTTCACCATTTACTTGCCCAAAGACATCGTGTCAGGAGATTTCTATTGGTTTCAATCTTTGAATGACAAACAAGCCATTTTCATCATGGCAGACTGTACTGGGCATGGCGTACCTGGCGCATTTATGAGTATGATTGCCAATACATTACTGCATGAGATAGTGAACGCTAAAAAAGTGATTAGCCCCCCACAAATACTGCATCTCCTCCACAACGGCATCAGGTATTTACTCAAACAAGAAGAAACGCGCAACACAGATGGCATGGATTTATCCGTTTGCCTTTTTACACAAGAAGGTAATGCGATGAACATAGATTTTGCTGGTGCAAAAAGTTTCATACTGTATGTAAAAGACGGCACACTAAATCAGCTCAATTCTGACAGAATTTCCGTAGGTGGCTTAGGCGATAGAATGCGTAATTTTACAAGCCAATACATCACACTGAACAAAGGAGATTTGATTTACTTCCTATCTGACGGGTTTATAGACCAAAATAACAGCGAACGCAAGCGTTTTGGAAGTAAAAATTTCCAACAGCTCATCAAAGACATTGTTGCTTTGCCGCTGTCTTCTCAAAAAGCACATTTAATGAATGTTTTATTGAATCACCAACAAGAAGAAGAGCAACGTGATGATATTTCGGTAGTTGGGTTCAGAATTTAGTTGCTGAATTTTTTAGAAAAAACAAATAGTAGGAATAGAAAAGCGTATCTCATTGTCCATTTTAGCCTCAGAAATAAGTTGAAAATTTTTGCAAAGTTTTACTCATAAAAAAATGTTTAATTTTTTTTTTAAGAAAGTTAAACATTTTTTAATACATAATGTATATAAGTTTATAGAACTTTTAAAATTTCAAAACTTATAAAAAGTTCAAATAAACAATCCTTAATTACAATCTTTAATCATTAACATTATGTATAACTTAGGTGTTTTACTTGATGTAACACTTCGTGCAGGTGATTACATCGGCTTTACCTTCTTTACAGGCTACATGTCTATGTTAGCCGCTTCTATCTTTTTCATTGTTGAAAGAGGTACTGTTACAGATAAGTGGAAAACTTCTCTTTTAGTATCTGCTCTGATTACTTTTATTGCCGCTGTACACTACTACTACATGCGTGGTGTATGGTTGGAAACAGCAACCTCCCCCACACAGTATCGTTACATTGACTGGACACTGACCGTGCCGCTCATGTGTGTGGAGTATTATTTAATCCTTAAACCAGCAGGTGCAAAATCTGGTATGTTAGTTCGCTTACTCTTGGGTTCTATCGTGATGCTGGTAGCAGGTTATATTGGCGAGGCAGTAGTACCCGCACAGAATGTACTTTGGGGCATTATCTCTACTTTGGGTTGGGCTTTGATTATTTATGAAATTTATGCAGGTGAGGCTTCTAAATTAGCACAATCAACTAATAATGAAGTAGTTAAGAGAGGGTATGTGATACTACGTTGGTTCACTTTAGTAGGTTGGGCAATCTACCCTATTGGCTATATGCTTCTCCCAGGCAACCTTTTGAGTGGATTTGTAGAAGGCGTAGATTTAAGCAAATCTTCACCTGTGGATTTAGCTTATAACATAGCAGATGCCGTCAATAAGATTGGTTTCGGTCTGGTTATTTATAGCATAGCCAAAGGTGCAACAGAGGCAGAAAAAAGCAAATTAGCAACTGCCGCTTAACCAACTCTTTCGTTATTTTCATTAATTGATTACAAAGGCTTAGCACCATTCTAAAATCTTTTATGTGCAGTTTGATTTACTAATACATACTCATTAAAATCACACTGCATATATTGGGAAGGTTGCTAAGCCTTTCCATTTTAATCATTCTAATACCATGAATTTAATTATAAAAAATACAGTAGGGAAGGAAATATTTGAACATCTGCCATTTTATAATCTGACTATTAATATGTTAGAATGTGTCAGTACCCATAATTTTGATGTACTTGCTACTATCTGCGATGATGACTTTGGTATCATAGACTTGGATACGCAAGGCAAAAATGTGGTAGTAGCCAATCGTCAAGAATGGGAAAATTGGTTTCGCAGTCTTTTTGCCAAGTTAGATGCTATGCAGGCAAACACTCATTCAGAAATACTTAACTATCAAGCAATACAAACTGTCGATATGGGTTATTCTGTCGTCAATTTTTGTCAAAGTTTGGAGGTAGGCGGATTCATTGGGAAATTTTACTGTGTAGCTACTATTATATGGAAAAGAGTAGAACAAGAATGGAAAGAATCTCGCTGGCACGTATCTTTGATTCGCACAGAGCCTGAAAATTTATTACAAGAAACGAAATCAGCCTAACCTGCAAGGAAAAACAACCTCTTAAGAGGGGAATTAACCAAAAAGACACAGCACCAAACTTTCTCAAAGTTTGGTGCTGTTTCGTTCAAACTTCTCCAAAAAAATTATCTAACTTTTCGCAGTTTAAGTAATTGTGCATTTTTATAGTAAAATACGCTTTAGCGTGTTCTGCTCATTATCAAATACTTATACACCTTGAAGGGTGTTTTACAGTGTCGATTTAATTTGCTCACTTACTTAAGTAA
Source organism: Thermoflexibacter sp. (assembly GCA_025455345.1). Classification (GTDB taxonomy): domain Bacteria; phylum Bacteroidota; class Bacteroidia; order Cytophagales; family Thermoflexibacteraceae; genus Thermoflexibacter. The sequence goes on from JALOMS010000342.1 coordinate 5,612, forward strand.
TTGAACTTTTATAAGCGTTCTTTGTATTAAAGTCCCATTGGGACGATATATTGGTAGAAAACGTAATTTTAACACAGC
>JALOMS010000343.1 GCA_025455345.1 Thermoflexibacter sp.
CAAAAGAAAGTGGGCTTAGTACCAAGCAGTTTGAAAGAAAATTTGTAGAGCGTATAGGTATCAATCCCAAGTATTATTCCAAAATAGTACGCTTTGCGAATGCTTTTCGCCTTAAAAATATGCAACCTCACTTGGATTGGTTGAGCATTGCAATTGTGTGCGAATACTATGATTATCAGCACTTAGTGAAAGATTACAAGGAATTTACCTGCCAAACTCCTACCCAATTTCACCTCTTAGACCTCCAAGCCCCAGAGCGCACTTTTGGCAAGGCAGATACTTTTCAGTGAGGTGTCTATTTTTTACCACCAAACCCATTATTAGGTTAGGTAGCTTTGCATTAGGAATAAAATACTATTTCTAATCATTTTCACCATTAAAATTAAAAAGTATGAAACGCAAAGAATTTATTTTATCAGGGTTGGCGGCACTCCCCGTAGTCAGTGTGCTTGCAAAAGGCACTACGGAAAAAACTCAAAACAAAAAAGGTTTTGTTGTCAAAGCAGGTCAAAGCAGATTTGGAGAACAAACTAAGATAGGAGGACTTAGCCCCAATGACATCAAAGTTTCCACCAAAGATACTGATGGACAACTGTCTGTTTTTGAGTATATAGGCAAGGAAAAAGGGGGACCACCTTTGCACGTTCACCCCAAACAAAATGAAATATTCTTCATCTTAGAAGGGGAATATCTGTTTCAAGTCGGGGAAGAGAAGCACCAATTAAAAGCAGGGGATACCATTTTTTTGCCAAGAAATGTGCCTCATACTTTTGCCCAACTCACAGAAACTGGGAAGATGTTTTTCTTTTTTCAACCCGCAGGGAAAATGGAAGATTTTTTTAGAAAGATGGGAAGTTTGTCTTCTGCTCCTTCCCCACAAGAAGGTGCAAAAATCTTTGAAGCACATGAGATGAATGTAGTAGGACCTCCTTTGGCGTACTGATTATCAAGTTTCTACAAAAAATAAACAAAAGAGAGGCAAACTCTGCTAAAAGTGTGCCTCTCTTTTTTTAGCTTCAATCACAACCTCTCTGTGGCAATAGGTTTAAAGAATAAACCGTCCTGTGAATCTTTTTGAAAACCGCAGTTCCACTGTCGCAGTGCAATTTTTAGCTGTTGGCACTACCATTCTTGCAGAAAAGAAACTATCTTAGTTAATTAGTAGAAAATCAGGGAAATATTTTAGCAAGAGTTTTGAAGGAGTAATGCTATTTCAAATTTTCAAAGTATTGCTTGGTCATGGTTAAGAAAGATTCAGCATTTTCCACTAATATTTTTGCTTCCTTAGCATTAATCACTGCATCAAAAGCATAATCTGCTTCTTGTCTTGCTTCAAAGTTTTCTATCAAAATATCAGACCATTTCCTATCTAATTCACCTGTTTTGATGTATAATTCAGCAAACTTTCTCAATGCTCCCTCATGGGTCTTGGTATGTATATCTTTAAAAAATAAAAAAGCCTCTACACAATGAAAAATAGCATAATAGGCTCTATTTACTGCACTATCAAAGCGTTCGTCTTGCCAAAGAAATAAGGCATCTCCGCAATTATCTTTTGCTTTCTGAATATATTTAGCAAGTATTTCTTTCATATCTCTACTCCTTCCTTCCTCACAAAATGCAACAAAGGAGTTTTGTCCCACAAAAATTTTTGTAAAGGCATAGGAACAGCAGAAACATAGATTCCCCAGCTACTATCCAAATAATCAACGTATTGCCTTATTTTTCTTCGCTCTTCCAATCTTTTAATTTCTTCATCATTCAGCACCACCAAAAAGTCTATGTCCGACTCCTCGTGAAAGTCCCCGCGTGCATAAGAGCCATAGAGAATGATTTTTGATAATCTTTCTCCATACAGTTCTTGCATGATTTCTTTGAATCGCTTAGAAACTATTTCTTTTTTGAGTAACAAAGCCTCTTTGGTTTGTGCGTCCATTTTGCATTGTTTTTATAACAAAGATAGGGAAATGACAGTAAATTTTTTAGAATTTGGGAAGAAATCAGGGAAATATTTTAGCGAGAGTTGTGGAGGAATAATGCTATTTCAGATGTTCAAAGTATTGCTTAGGAAAAAGAAATCCGCAAGATTTTCAAAAACTTACGGATTTATAATTTCCCATTATTTATATACAATTCGCCATCTTTGCAGAAAAAATCTCCTAAAGACTTGTTATTGAGTAGTAAATAGCAGGCGAGGCGTATATTCTGAAAAATGACTATTGGTTTTTATGCAAAATGATTTTTTAAGTAATTAAGCAAAAATTTTTGTCTTAATCCTTTAATTTTTTGCTACTTCCAGATTAATGCGTCTTCCTTTGATGGTGTTTTTTCCCATAATTCGAAGCACTTTTTTTACTTCGGTCTCTGCTACGTCCACAAAAGAAAATTTCTCCAAGATTTCGATATCTCCTATCATTTTGCCTTTGATACCTGTTTCTCCAGTGATTGCTCCTAAAATATCTCCCTTGCTTATGCGTTGGTTTTTACCAATATTAATGAATAAGCGAGTCATTTTAGGAGTAGCATACTTAGGCTCATCTGCTCCTATGAAGTTAGTTTCTATTTCTTCCAACTGCCTCATATCTCCTAAGTTCATACGAATCAATGCCGCAGCGATTTGTTGTATGTCCAATTCCTCTTTCAGTAGATTATTAAGTATTTGACTGTATCTTTCTAATCCACCTTTAGTAATTTCTTCCTTTAGTTTACCTGCAAACTTCTGCTGACGTACCTCTTGTATCTCTCTTTCAGAAGGAATCTTTCCTCTCTCGATAGCGGACTTGGTAAATCTTTCTATTTCTTTGAGTTTGGAAGATTCTCTTCCCGTAACAAACGTAAAAGACATACCACTCTTGCCAGCGCGTCCTGTTCTTCCTATTCTATGTACGTAATATTCTGGGTCTAAGGGAATATCATAATTAAATACAGCATCTACTCCGCTTACATCTATCCCACGAGCCGCTACGTCAGTAGCTACTAAGATATTGACTACGTTGCTCTTGAATTTAGCCATGACACTGGTACGTTGAGATTGTTTTAAATCTCCGTGTATGCCCTCTGCTTCTAAGCCTTTGAGTTGGAGGAGAGCAACTAAGTCATCAACTTGTTTTTTAGTATTGCAAAACACCAACATCAGTTTCAAGTCATATACTTCCATGAGGCGAGCCATGACTTCTACTTTTTGATTACCCTTGAGGTTAAAATAATATTGTTTGATAGAAGCGGCTGTAACTGTACTTTTTACCACTTTGACATGATGCGGGTTGTTAAGATATTTTTTGGTCAATGTCAGAATCGGAGGAGGCATAGTCGCAGAAAACAGCAAGGTCTGTCTTTCTGAAGGCAATTGGTCAAAAATATGCTCTATATCTTCCACAAAGCCCATATTAAGCATTTCGTCAGCTTCATCCAATACGACAGTATCAATATTATCTGTTTCGAATGAGCCTCTTCCTAAGTGGTCTATCAATCGTCCAGGAGTACCTACGATTACCTGTACGCCTCTTCTTAACTCTCTGAGCTGACGCTCCATAGAGTCTCCTCCAAAAATAGCGACAACGTGTAGTCCTTTGGTATTTTTAGCAAACTTCTTTAACTCTTCACAGACTTGCACAGCAAGTTCTCGTGTTGGACAAAGCACAATTGCTTGTGGTTTTTTGAGAGAAGTATCTATTTTTTCTAATAAAGGCAAGCCAAATGCGGCAGTTTTGCCTGTTCCTGTTTGTGCTTGTCCTAAAATATCTCTACCTGTAAGTGCCACAGGGATTGCTTGAGATTGGATAGGTGTAGCTGTTGTAAAGCCCAATTCGGCGATAGCCGACATGATGTCGATTGACAAACCAAGTTCGTCAAAGGTTAAATTTTCCATGAATTGTTTTGTGTCAGACTAAGGTGCTTGCTATTTTCGTGAGAATACAAACTGACCCAAGCGCAACAATGATAAAATGTTAAAAATTAATTTTAATTTTTTTTACCATTTCGAGCATAAAATTTCATTCACACAAAACAAAAACAAGTTTTTCACGCAAAACTTCGCATTGGAAATCCTTAACTCAAAACAGCAAAAGCAAGAGAGGACTAAATCTCGGAGATAATATGTTACACATTGCTACCGAGCCAAGAGGTATGAGTTGCTTTAAAAAAGCACAACAAGGTGAGAAATATTATCTTTTGAATCTCTATTCTTAAATTGCAGTGCAAAGGTCGTAATTAAAATGTATAAAATCAAGTAAATAGGAAATTTATTTTATTTTACAAAATTTTTAGACCTATAATGGTAATATCATCTACTTGGATTTGCGTCCCTTGCCAATCGAGTAGGGCTTGTTCTAAGGCGGATTCTTGGCGTTTCATTTCCAAATGATGTATGCGAAATATGGTATCTTTGAGTTGTCCAACCATGAATTTTTTGTCTTTTTCTCCACCAAATTGGTCTTGATAACCATCTGTACATAAATATAATAGCGTAGGAGCGGCTATGTCCCATTCTTGTAAAGAAAACAAACGTTCTTCTTCTATTTGATGACCTCCAATAGGTTTTTTATCTGCTTTGATTTCCTCGAATTTCTCATTGCTTATGAGGTAGATTGGGTTCATTGCGCCAGCGTATTGGATTTTATTTTCTTTTTTAAGAACCCTCAACAATTGCAGTTCCATTCCGTCGCGATTGTCAGATTGGTCTTGTTTGAATACGCGTCTGACTTGTTTGTGTAGCTCATTCAAAATCTTATGTGGTTCGCAAATCCCTCTTTGTTCTACGATTTCACTAAGCAGTTGGCTACCCAATATACTCATAAATGCTCCCGGCACACCATGCCCCGTACAATCTACCACAGCTAAAATAACCTGCGTTTCATCGCTATATAACCAATAAAAATCACCAGAAACTATGTCTTTGGGTTTGTAGAGAATAAAATAATTAGCGTCACCAAAAGCATTGTCAAACCGCTCAGAATACGGCAAAATAGCAGATTGGAGTCGTTTGGCGTAGGTTATGCTCGATTTGATTTTATTATTTTGCTCTTGTATAGATTTATGCTGTGTTTCTATGGTCTCGACCATGACGGTAAGTTCCTCATTAAGCTGTGTAAGTTCCTCATTTTGAGTTTCTATTTCATGCTTTTGATGGGCTATTTCCTTGCTTTGTGTGAGGACTTCCTCGTGTTGTTTTTGTATGGTCTTTACATTGATAAAATCTCTCCATCTAAACCGTTCTTGGACTTGACTATACACCAAACAAGCCAAAATAAAAGCAATAGGATTGGACAGGGGAGAAACCTTTTTGTCTGGTAAATCTATGTAAAAGAAGTAAATACCTGTCAGGATTGCAGGAATCAGATAAATAGGTAGCGTTACGCGAAGCCCGCCTCTTTCCTCTATCAAGATAATAACAATAATCATAATACAAGCCACAATCGCACTGTTGTAAAACGGCTTTTCGGTGGATTGGGAAAGTATAAAGGTCATCATCACCATTAGGCTAAAAAGGCAAAGGTGATGCAAAAAATACCCCCAACGCTTATACAAAGTAGGACTAAAACACACCAAAGTAAATACACTAACAACTAATAACGGAAAAATACGCGCATAAGCCGCAAGCATGAATTGGTTTTTGGCTATATCTACATAGAGAAAATAAAGTAGGGTCAAAAAATAACAAGGCAAGACCAA
>JALOMS010000005.1 GCA_025455345.1 Thermoflexibacter sp.
AATGGAAACAGACGCACACGGTACTTATATAGGTTCTTCCTTTATGTATGCAACAGCCAGAGATTGGGCAAGATTTGGGCAATTATATCTCCAAGACGGAATCTGGGAGGGAGAACGCATACTACCCGAAGGCTGGGTCAAATACTCTTCGCAAGAAACTCCCGCCTCACAAGGAAAATATGCCGCCCAATTTTGGATAGAACACCAAGATAAAACCTTCCCTCAAGACGCATTTATGGCTTTGGGGTTTGAAGGGCAGTCTGTTACAATCATTCCTTCCAAACAGTTAGTCATTGTACGTTTAGGATGTACTCCTAATGAAGACGATTTTAATAGAAATCAATTTATTAAGAATATACTATTGACAATCAAATAATTGCTTATGCTATACTTATTTGCTAAATATTTAACCAGTAGGATAACTTAATTACCAAAGACCGACTCTTGACCTTAAAATCAGGGAAATAATTATCAGAATAAACAATAAATAGGTCAGAAACAGGCTTGAATCTCCACTGGAAACGGGCATTGATATTAACATTCTCACTTTGTTCGTTATATTGTAAGAAGGTAGTCAAAAACAAGCTACGCGTAAAAGACAAATCCAATCTTGGGCTAATTAGCCAAAATTTAGCACTGCTGTAAGGCGCAGGAAGGCGAATATCGTTGTATTCTGCTCCTATCCTAAACGCTCCATAAGGCTGGAAACGATAACTTACAAAAGGAGAAACACTAAAATTAGTCCCATTAAAATATTGCCCTGTCCACCCCTCAAAGCCATACGTGAAGCGTTTGCGTGTGTCTGATGTATAGCCTGCAAAAACTCCATGAGTCTGATATTCACTACCTTTGGGTAATTCCACGCCTCCTGAGTTTGTTGGGTCAAAGCCGAAAAACAGGCGTGTATAATAATTGTAATAACCCACAGCAATATTTATTGTATTTAGAAAATTAAAATAATAATACGCTTCTATATTGCGGTCATTGAGCTGTCCTTTGAGGTCGGTATAAATACTGGTTTCTACTCCAAGACCATGATTAACAAGGCTTTTTGAGTTTTTAGTATAGAAAGTCAGTTCTACTTCTGGAGCAAATCGCCAATGCCCATTCCTTCTTACAAATCCTATATCATTGATATTGAAGTTCTCTCCCACATATTCATTATACCAAAGCAAGCGTAGGTTACGGCTTTGGTATTGCAGATTTGCGCCCTGTGCCAAAGTCCCCTTTGGATTGTTTGGTGAAAATGATTTATGAAAAAATAGCTTCCCTGTCCACTTATTATCTGCGCTTTGTAAATTATACTCCAAACCAGCCAGTCTCGTAAAACGACTGTCTGATTCATCATTGAAGCGACTGCGATTCACAAAAATACCCGCAATATTGGAACGAGAAAATACTTGACGTTGGAAAGTGGCTACAGTAAAATTTTGAGATTTAATCCCTGCGGCATCATTCTTAGCAGTCTGCATATTGAGCAAGCCTACTCGCCAATTTTTATCTAATTTCCCACTCAACCTCGCCCCATAAAGGATAGGATTTTGTATGATTAAGTTGGTCAATGTATCTCTCCCTATACCTATCCTACGAGAAAAAAAAGGTCTTAACCCATTAAAGCCAAACTGCCCAAAAAGGTCATTGTTTTCCAAGAAAAATTGTCTGCGTTCTGGAAAAAATAACTCAAAGCGGTCGAGATTCGTTACTTGCTGGTCGACTTCTACTTGAGAAAAATCAGGATTGATAGTCAAGTCTAAGTTCAATGCAGGGGTAACAGCTACTTTGGCATCAAACCCCGCATTTGCTTTGTTTACAATAGGTGTATTCTCTACATGATTTTTCGCTGTACTACCTGTGATGTAAGGAATAACGGATAAATTAACCCCAGGATGAGGGAGGGGATTCTCAAAATTAATCTTCCCAGTAAATGCCAAAGAGGAAACCCAATAGGCAATAGGCACTGGCACCCAAGAAGAACGTTGGTTATTTTTTAAGTCATTACGCGCAAAATTCATCCGCCAAGAACTTGTTCCATTATTGTATCTTAAGGTCTTAAAAGGAATAGCTATCTCAGCAATCCATTGACTGTCATATCTTTTTACTACTAACTCCCATTTGTTGTCCCATTCTGCGGCTACGTTTTGACCATTGAACAACATTCCTTCCCTTTGTACCCCCATAGGATTAAAAGTAAAGGCAAAACCATTGATACCATCACTGAATGGGTCTAAATAGATACTAATATTGTCATTGAAATCCCATTCGAAATCCCTCCGTAAAGAGCTAATAGTAAATGGTTTACTTTTGTCATCTTCACAAATAATTGCCAAATAAAAATTATGTTGGTCATAAGCAAGCCTTACTTTGGTTTGCAAGGTCGCAAAAGTGGTATCGTTAGGGTAGTTAAGAAAGAAATCGCCAGCTATTTCTGCTTTTTTCCAAATAGATTCAGATAAGATTCCGTCCAAATGAACCGTAGAATCACTTTGATATACTAATAATTCATACTCTTTTTTAATAATACTCTTATCTTGGGCAGAAGCAATATTAGACAGTAATAAAAATAAAAGGACTAACAAACAACTATTTTTGAGTGCTTTATAAAAAAATAAATGTCTTACTAACATTTTAAAGATTTGATTTTAAATAATTTTAGAAACTAATCGTGGTGTGATGAACCAATAAAAAATTACGCTTTTTATTAACTAAGATGAAAGGTGATATGTTAAGATAGATATATTATTTTATGATGAAATTTTGTTGTTGTTTTATTTTCTATCTTATTTAAGCGGCGAAATTACAAAGAAATTTTTTAAAAATATGCTTACTTTTACTGATAAGGGTATTTTTTGCGCTCAGGGAGATTTTTACATAGACCCATGGAAGCCTATCAAAAGAGCGATAATTACTCATGCTCATTCTGACCATGCGCGCTTAGGGCATCAATTCTATTTGGCGCATGAACATTCTGCTCCAATTTTACGCCTCAGACTTGGACATCATATTCATTTGCAAACCGTCGAGTATGGAAAATCACTCTACTCAAATGGAGTAGAAGTTTCTTTTCACCCTGCGGGGCATATCATCGGCTCTGCTCAGATTCGCATAGCCTACAAAGGAGAAGTATGGGTAGTTTCGGGTGATTATAAACTTGAAAATGATGGCATAAGCACTCCCTTTGAGCCTATCAAATCGCATACTTTTATTACAGAATCCACCTTTGGCTTGCCAATCTACCATTGGCAAAAACAAGACATCATTTTCAATCAAATCGCTACTTGGTGGCAGAAAAACCAACAAAACAACAAACAAAGTGTGCTTATTGCTTATAGTCTTGGTAAGGCGCAACGGCTTATACAGCACTTGGACACTTCGATAGGAAATATTTTTGCTCATGGTGCTGTTTATCAGACGCAACAGGCTTTAGTAGATGCTGGTTTTGCCGTTAAAACTATTCATAAATGGGAAAATAATTTTACCAAAAATGACCTCAAAGGAGCATTGATAATAGCCCCACAAAGTGCAGTAAATACCCCATGGCTCAAACGTTTTGAACCTTATAGTTTAGGATTGTGCAGTGGTTGGGTAGCAGTAAGAGGCACAGTAAGAAGACGCAATGCCGATGTAGGATTTGTGCTTTCTGACCATGCAGATTGGGAAGGATTACTATCAGCTATTAAGGCTACTGAAGCAAGTAGAGTATTTGTAACGCATGGTTTTTCAGCCATATTTGCACAATATCTCAATGAAATTGGCATACAAGCAGAGGAGATAAAAACAGAGTTTGGACAGGAAGAGGAGGAAGAAGCAAATGGAAAATTGGAAAATAAGCAGATACCCGAATTATAAAAATCTTTGACAAAGTTTTTACACTTATGCTTTGAAAACTTATACCAAAAGTGGTTCTATTAACTTGTCTGACACCTTGAAGGTGTCAGACAAGTTTTGAAAACCAATTAATCCAAAATCTCCACACTTACAAAACTTGGCAGGTAGGGCGTATGATAAACCCTATGCGTAGCCTTGATAAAGTCGCTTTCTTCTGCTTTATAGATATTGTCCACATATTTCTGCGGGTTGCGGTCAAAAAGTGGGAAGCAAGTGCTTTGGACTTGAATCATGATTTTGTGTCCTTTCTTGAACGTGTGCAGTACGTCTTGCAAGCGGAATTTGAGCGTAGTAACTTGGTCGGGCGTAAGTGGCTCAGGCTTTTCAAAGCTATTGCGGAAGCGACTACGCATAATTTCGCTCCTCACCATTTGCTGGTAATTGCCTAAGTCTATGTTTTTTACGTTATCTCTTGGCTCGTCATCTGCATATACATCTACCAATTTTACTATCCAGTCGGCATCTGTGCCTGTGGTGCTAAAATTCAGATTAACAGTCAGTTCTCCGCCAAGGGTAACGTCTTGGGTAAGCACTTCGGTCTCAAAAGTGAGTACGTCTGTGCGCTTGCTGGCAAAGCGTTGGTCTTCGCTCATGTAGGCGCGTGGCGTAAAATTCATCATTCCCCTCAAATTTTCGGAGGAAGGCACAGGCTTGTGAGGGTCGCTGACAAATTCAGAATAATTTTCTTTGGCTTCTGTGGGCATAGTAAAAGTCAATTTCCCTTTTTCTTGGAAAAATAATCTCTCTTTTCTGGAAGTTTTCACAGGGTATTCGTTGAAAGTGCGCCACTGTTTTTTGCCTGTATCAAATAGGTATGCTTCTGGCAAGCCTGTTTTTCCATCTCCTGCTCCTTTGAGGAAGTGATTAAAGAATTTTAACTCGATTTCCTTCTGATAAAAGCTAGAAATGCTATCGCCAAAATAGATTTGGTTGTGGTAGTGCCTACCTTGCTCCCTTGCCCAATCGCCATGTCCAAAAGGTCCCATTACCAAAGTATTATAAGTGCCTACATTGTTCTTTTCCAAGGTTTTATAAATATTTAAAGGACCATAGAGGTCTTCTGCATCAAACCAACCGCCTACTATCATCATGGCGTGTTTTACGTTTTTGAGGTGCGGAAGGATATTGCGCTTTTGCCAAAACTCATCATAGTGAGGATGTTCTACGGTTTCCTTCCAAAAAAAGTTATTTGGGTAATACTTTTCGCCATTTTTGAGCGAACCCAATCGCTTGTAAAACTCAAATCCGTCAGGCGTAGGCGACTTGGGAAAGTCGTTAGTGTACCAAGATTCTGGCGTAGGCTGTGGGTGCTGTACGCCAAAAACAGGGAAAGTGAGGAAATAGCCCAAAGTAAATGCGCCGTTGTGGTGAAAGTCATCAAAGAAAAAGTCCGCAATCGGGGCTTGTGGAGAGGAGGCTTTCAGTGCAGGGTGTTGCGCCAATGCGCCTGCAATCGCATAGTAACCAGGGTAAGAAATGCCCCACTGCCCCACGCGACCGTTGTTGAACTTCACATTTTTGATGAGCCAGTCAATCGTATCGTAAGTATCAGAGGCTTCGTCCACGTCTGTTTTTGCTTTTTTGTTAGGGATATGCGGAGTCATATTCGTCCAAGTCCCTTCTGACATCCAACGCCCCCTTACGTCCTGATAAACAACGATATACTTCTCGCGCATGAGATAGCGCGAAGGACCTAACATAGTTTCATATTCATTTTCGCCATAAGGAGCTACGCTGTAACAAGTGCGTTGCATAAGCATTGGATACTTGTTTTTGTCCGAAGCATCTTTGGGGACGTAAACCGTAGTATAGAGTTTTGTCCCATCGCGCATAGGAATATTATAGACAAATTTCTGATAATTTTCCCGCACAAAAATGGAGTCTTGCTGACGCGTACTTATGCTATTTTGGGAAAATGCCCAAGAATATGTCAAGAAAAAACAATAAGTGAGAACTAATACTTTTAGTAATAATTTTTTCATTTTCAAATCTATTTTGAGGTTTAAAGTATAAAAATAGTCTTAAAATGTAATAGTAGGCTGATAAGCAAATGATTATCTATAAATCAAAGCATTAATAATTGTATTTTGCTCATTATCAATATCCTGAACAAACCCGTTGATAATAATATAACGGACTTTACCATTTTGGCGAATGACCATATCAGGGTTCTTCCCCATTTCTGCAAGGGTAGTTCCAGCTTTCTTGTATCTTTTATCTGTTTTTATCAAAATATTGACTCCTATATCAGTGAAATCTTCAGTTATTTTCTCTTTTTCTAAAATAACAGAAGTATATCCTTCCTGATATAAACTCTTGATATTCAGTTTTTTAATTTCTTTTAAGTCCTTAAATTTCTTTGGATAGACTTTCCCCTCCTCGGCTATCATACCTGTACAGTCAATCTCCTTATATCCATAAAAAATAGACAAATCACCTATCTCATCTATGGAATTTTTGTAATAAAAATCTCTGTCTCCATTGATTCCTACCTCATTATATATATAAGCCACATCTATTTTATAATCTTTATTATTTTTTTTCATAGACAAACTTCTCAATATTAGGCTTTTGAGCAATCTTTCGTTGAAAGGAATGGCATTGTACTGTTCTATGGTATATTGTTGCCAGTTTTGATTGGCGATTGAGTAGATTCCTGTCATTAAAGCAATAAAATTCATTTTCCTTATGTATTGTTTTTCAGCATCATTCGCATAGCCTCCTGACTCTATCAGCACAACACTTGTTCCCCATTTTTGAATATTATCTCCAAAAGCTCTTGGTTCAAAATCATCACTGTACTTAGCGACTTGATTGGGCATGAATTTGTAAATCATCTCTGTTAGCTCAGCTATGAGTTTCATTGCACGTCCTCTGATTTCATTAATATCTTTAGCATAATTGTATGCAGGAGCCAAAAAGGAAATAGTAGCAGGGATTGGGGTATTGCCTACCGTATAGAAAATACTTTGGTCGTGCAGGTTAAATCCAAACTCTGGATTGAGACTATCACGAATATTTTTCAAAATTACGGCTTCGGGCGATTGGAGACGTAGCGCATCCCTATTAAGGTCTATGTCGTAAGCGTTGCGTCGCTTCCACACTTCCGCTCCGTCAGGATTGAGCATAGGGATACAATATAAGGTTACCTTACTCAAAAAATCTTGTTTCAAAGCATTGAAATCGTCATTTTTAGAGAAAAAATTAAAAATATCAAACATCGCCATAGTTGCAGTAGACTCATCTCCGTGCATTTGCGACCATAACAAAATCTTAGTCTGCCCCGTCCCTAAGCTAATCAAGGGAATAGTACGTCCCTCAATAGACTTTCCTAAAGTATTTATTTTGAATAGATTAGATTTTTTTAAGTTCTCAATGAGAGGCTGTAAGTCCGAATGTTTGAAACGACGATGCTTGATATTAGCTTCTTTGTAGGAATCATATTTTTTTGAAAGTTGTTCGATAAACTGCTCCTTACTCATCATATTTTGTCCATATAGAAAATAAGAAAAAGAAATAAATATATTGAAAATCAGTAATATAATTTTTTTCATATCTATAAAAGAGAATTATTTTGCTAATTAAAATAAAAAAGAAGATTTTATATCATAAATATAGGGAGTTTAATAAATTTGTTAAAGTTTATTATTTAAAACCACTGATTAAAATATCGTATTTATGAATCTTTCATTGCTAAACAAACAAGCAGTAGTTGCGGGAAGTACGCAAGGCATTGGGAAAGCAATTGCCATAGAGCTTGCTCACCTGGGTGCAAGTGTAACTTTATTAGCGCGTAATGAAGAAGCCTTAAAAAGTGTACTTTTAGAGTTGGACACTTCCAAAAATCAATCCCATGACTATATTGTTGCTGATTTTTCTAACCCTGAAGACTTAAAAAGTAAAATTTACCAATATGCTTCCAAAAAGCAAACTGTGCATATTTTGATTAATAACACAGGCGGTCCTCCTGCTGGTAATATTTTTGAGGCAGATGTTCAGCAGTTTATTAATGGATTTTCAGCTCATATTGTTTGTAATCAACATCTTAGCCAAGCTCTTGTGCCTTTGATGAAGCAGGCGGGTTATGGAAGAATTATCAATATTATTTCTACTTCTGTCAAAGTTCCTATCATGGGCTTAGGAGTATCTAATACAATTCGTGGTGCAGTAGCGAGTTGGGCAAAGACCTTAGCCACAGAACTTGCTCCTTTTGGCATTACAGTCAATAATATTTTGCCCGGTTATACAAAAACTGCTCGCTTGGATTCTTTGATGAATACAAGAGCAAAAAATGCAGGCATTAGTGCGGAAGAATATGGTGATAAGCTCCAACAATCTATTCCTGTTCGTAGGTTTGCAGATGCGGAGGAAATTGCTTATGCAGCCGCTTTCTTGGCATCTCCTTCTGCCTCTTTCATTACAGGAATTAATCTGCCTGTAGATGGCGGAAATACACCTTGTTTATAAATAAGACATCATACATAAGTTTGCGTTTTCTCTAATCTTCTATTCTATGAAAGCAAAATTGATTCTTTTGTTTCTTTTGGGTATTTTTTCTTCTTCTTTTGCTCATATAGGCAGTCCTAATGTCATTTATGAAGGTATGGCAGGGAAATACAAGGTTTTAGTCAATGTATTGCCTCCAGATGTTATTCCGGGGATTGCCAAAACAAGCATTATTGTTGAGTCGGGGGAGGTTCAGAAGATTACACTTTTCCCTGTCTATTGGTATGCGGGAGAAAAAGGTGCTCCCAAGGTAGATGAAGCTATGCCCTCACCTACTATGCCTAACCTTTATGAAGGGCAGGTCTGGCTAATGGAGCAAGGAACGACAAGCATTACTATAGAAATAGAAGGGAGTCTTGGTAAAGAAAAAATCATTGTCCCAATGTTTGCTGTTTCTACTGCCAAGAAAACAATGAATCCAAGTTTGGGGTGGTTATTAGTAGGTTTGGGTGCTTTGCTTTTTGTATTAATGATAACTATCATAGGCGCAAGTATGAGTGATGGTTTGGTAAAGCCGCAAGCCGCCATTACTCCCCAACTCCGCAAACGACGCATCATAGGTATTATCGCCTCTGGGATTGTATTCTGTTTTGCTATTTGGGGTGGGAAAACTTGGTGGGATAGCTGGGCAAATGATTATTTACAATATATGTATAAGCCCTTCCAAGCAAGTACAAAAATAAAAGAAATTGATAATCATTTAGTGATGGAACTAAAAATAGACTCATCTTCTGTGAGAGGGCGATGGACGAGTTATTTTGTTCCAGACCATGCCAAGTTGATGCACCTCTTTTTAGTAAGGCAGGGCAGTATGGATGCCTTTGCTCATCTGCACCCTATCCGCAAAGATACTTTAACATTTGAAAGTGTATTACCGCCTCTACCCGCAGGAAAATATTTGGTGTATGCTGACATTGTACGTTATCCCGGACAGCCACATACCATTGCAGATACATTTGAAATTACCGAAGCGCAAAGTACACATCTTATTAGAAATCCATCTCAAGTTACTGATAAAGATGATACTTATGTAATTACTAATCCTTTAACTCCCGAACAGCCCTTACTTTCTAATACAGAAATTACGATTTGTGGTAGTCCTGGGGTAAAAACTTACTTGCAGGATAGCTCTACTGTAATATGGGAAGAAAACCCCCAATTAGAAGCAGGAAAAATGTATCCTCTAAAATTTACTGTACAAGCTCCTCAAGGGCAAGCTACCCAATTAGAATCTTACTTAGGTATGATAGGGCATGCCGCAGTAGTCAAAGATGACGGTAGCGTGTATATTCATTTGCACCCTACTGGTAATTATTCTTCTATGGCTCAGCAAATATTGCAAGCTCGCATCAATACTGATGATAAGAAATTTACTACAAAATTTCCTGATAGCAAAATATTTAAAGATAGCATTGATAGATTCTTGTTAAGTTTGGATACTATGAACGAGGCAAGCAGAGAAGCCTATTTTATGGCAAGTATGAATCATATTTCACAAGATAGCACCCATCAAAATCACGCCAGTGTATCTTTTCCTTATACCTTCCCCCAAGCAGGCAATTATCGGATTTGGATACAAGTAAAGCGAAATGGAAAGATTTTGACAGGAGTATTTGACGCTAAAGTAAACTAATAATTTTTCACAATTTTATGATTTCAAAATATCAAACTATTATTTTCGACTTAGGTGGTGTAATCATTAATTTAGAGGAAAAACGTACCATAGAATCATTCCAAAAACTAAGTCAGCTTAGCCAAGAAGAGTTTTATATCACTTACAAACCAACTTCTTATAGCTTTTCCTTATTAGAACACTACGAAGTTGGTAAGGTTTCTAATCAAGAGTTTAGAGATGCCTTAAGGTCTATCTTATTTTTGGACGCAGATGATGATGCCATAGACCATGCTTGGAATCAGATTTTAGGAGATATTCCCCAAGAAAGAATACATCTTCTCAAAAAAATAGCAAAAACTCATCAAATTATCTTATTAAGCAATACAAATGAAATACATAGGATTGCTTTTGATGAGATATTACTAAGACAAGAGGGAATGACTTTTTCTGATTTATTTCACAAGGTATATTACTCTTATGAACTCAATGACCGCAAACCCAATCTAAGTATTTATCAAAGAGTCATAGAAGAAAATAAACTTAATCCCAAGGAAACCTTGTTTATAGATGATAACTTAAAAAATATAGTTTCCGCCAAAAAATTAGGAATCCATTCTGTTCATTTAGTTCCTTCAGTAGGCATTACTCATTTTCTATAAAACAAAATACCTCTATCATAAAATAATAGAGGTATTTTGCTGTTTGGTAGCAAGTAAAGTAAAACAGAACAAACCTTTTATAAAAAAGGCACTATACTTTTGATTTCATTTGCTCGATTCCTACTGCTATTTTATATGCTAAGGTTTTTTAGATTTTCCTGAGTAAGAGGTTTATTAATATACCGCTTTACGTAATCATAATCTTTTGATTTGTTTACATCTTGAGGGTTGATGGAGGAAGTAAGCATGACGATACGGCACATTTTTTTTGTTTCTGCGCTCAGTTTGTCAAATTGGTCTAAAAACTGAAATCCATCCATCAACGGCATATCAATATCCAAAAATATGATTTCAGGAATAACTACGGGGGCAATATTAGCTATACGTTCCATATTTTTAAGAAATTCTATCGCACTTTTAGCTCCTGAATAAGTAAAAATATATTCGCTAATATTCGCCGCTTCAATCATTTTTTGATTAATGAGATTATCTATCTCATTATCATCTATTAGCATTACTGATTTGTATTTTTTGGTAGTGGTAGCCATACGTGGTCTTGATTGTTATAATGTTTTCTGCAAATTAAAAACAAATTTTTATATTATTCCAACATCTATACGATAAAAGTATAAAAGTTATTTTAAAAGTTTTAGTAAGATTGAAAATTTATTTGTTTTTTGCAAGTGAAAGAGGCTTAAATATTTAAGTAATCAAACATTTTTATTAATTAAGCCTTTTTTTAGTTTATAAAATATATAAAATACATCTATTTTTGTATCAGACATTAAAGCATATAGGCTCGCTTAAGTTCACATCAATTTTGATAGTATTTTTGCCTATTATGCCCAAAATTCTTTACCCCAAATACATCAAAATTATGTTTTACTTTCATAATCTATTGTCCAATTAAGATTAAAAGGCAAATATCGTTATTACTCTTCGGATTGCTTATTTTCCAAGCAAAATGTTTTGTCTTTGCACAGACCGTAGATGACCTCTTTAAGTATTACACGAGAGTCGCTCAAAAATACATGGTCAAATCTAAGCATATCGCAAACTACTATTCCATCGATGCCAAAGGTATAGCAATGTACGCATCAGCTTCTGACAAAAAAAAAAATAATCCTGAATGTTTGATATACTGGGACGAAATAGAGCTTTATAAGAACCTAATACACTCGAAGGATAAAAAAGAACAATTGGAGTATTATAAAAGCAAAAAGGATAAGAGATTTACTATAATAGAAAAACGGCGGCTTTCTTTGGGCAATATGCCTCCCCAAAAAAGTATATCCAAGTCTAAAGGCAAAAAACTTCAAGGATACAAAATCGCCATAGACCCTGGGCATATCGCAGGAAGTATGGATATAGCTAAAATAGAGCATCGCTTTATAGAAATGGACGTAAAGGGCAAAAAGGTCAGCTTTTGTGAAGGAGACCTTACTTTGCGTGTAGCAAATCTACTCAAAGAAAAATTGGAACGACAGGGAGCTACGGTATTCCTTACTCGCTCTCGACCCAACACAACTTCTTACGGAAACTCCTTCAAGCACTGGCGCAAGACATATATGCCCGAAATCATGAATGAGGCACTGGCTCGGAAAAAAATCAGTAAATGGGAACGCAACAGGTTACTCTTACGAGCAAGAGATTCGGAGATTTTCCACGATTATTTTTTACCAAGAGATTTGGAGATGCGTGCATCACTCATCAATGCCTTCAATCCTGACATAACGATTGTTATTCACTTTAATGCCGCTCCCAAAAAGAAAAAATGGGATATGCCTGTCAAAGAAAATTACAATATGGTTTTTATGCCGGGAGCTTTCTTAGCAGACGACCTTAGTAATCCCGCAGAGCGCATGGAGTTTTTAAACTTATTGGTCTTAGGAAATTTCGATAAATCTGCCAAACTTTCTGGCAACCTCATCAAAGAATTTAGCAAGCAGTTAGATGTTCCGCCTATTCCTATCAATAATAAAATTCCTTATTTACAAAAAATTAGCACTTTTGTCAGCGAGGGAGTATATTGTCGCAATCTCAAACTTTGTCGGCAAGTCAATAGCCCCCTTTGTTATGGCGAAAGTCTTTATCAAGACAATGAGAAAGAGGCTATTAGAATCTTTGAAAATAAGGATAAAAGAGTGAAGCAAGTAGCTGACGCTTACTATAATGCTATATTACAATACTTTTCTATAAAATAAAAGAAGTTTTACCCTTTAATCTATCATATCAAAAGACTAAGAATAATGAATTTAAAGCATATTAATTCTTGGGTATTCATATTACTACTCTGTATAGTTGCTTGTCAAGAAAAAAACTCACAAGAGCAGAAAATCGAGTCAGCCATGACAGAAGAACAACTTGCCAAAAAATATTGTAGTTCTTGTCATGCCTTTGTACCTGCAGAGCTACTTCCAAAGGCTATTTGGACAAAAAGCGTATTACCTGAAATGAAAAATCAAATGAAAAATATTTATCATTTTGATAATGAAAATCTTAAGCAAAAAAATTTGCCTACAATTACTAAGACAACTTGGGAAAAAATAAATAAGTATTTTGCTAAAAATGGAGCAGATTCCCTCATTTTTACTAAGCAAAAACCTCTTACTCTTGGCTTAAAAACTTTTAAAGCCTATCCTTTTCCTTATACGAATAATGCTCCCCCTTTGGCAACTTTATTAAAAGCTGATTCATCAACAAATCTTATTTATTTAGGAGAAAATATTAAAAATCAGCTTAGTATATTCAAACCTAATGGAAAAAAACAGGATAGTTTGTTCTTAGATTCTCCTATTACTAATATAATCTTTGAGAAAAATCGTTTTTATTGTTTGACCATCGGGAAAATGCCTCCCAATGATGATTCTTTGGGTAAGCTAATTGTTAAGGAAGATACCAAACAACGAGTTCTTCTTGACAAACTGAATCGCCCTGTTTTTATGCTTTTTGAGGATTTGAATCAAGATGGACAGAAAGATGTATTAATCGCCGAATATGGAAATCGCAAGGGCTGTTTGGCATGGTTCGATTTGAGAAGTAATCCCGTCAAAAAACACATAATCAATGCCTACGCTGGAAATCTAAAATCTTATGTGGTAGATATGAACCACGATGGATTGCTGGATATCGTTAGTTTAGTTGCCCAACAAAACGAAGGAGTTTTTATTTACCTAAATCGCGGCAAAGGCGATTTTGAAGAGAGAAATGTATTAAAATTCTTACCTATTTGGGGTACTACTGATTTTGATTTGATTGATTTTGATGGAGATAAAGATTTGGATATTATTCTCACTAATGGAGATAATGCGGACTGTTCGGTTACGCTTAAGCCTTATCATGGTGTGCGTATTTTCATAAACAATGGGCAAAACTCCTTTGTACAAAAATATTTCTACCCATTAAATGGAGCATTTAAAGTATGTGCAAAGGATTATGACCAAGACAAGGACATAGACCTTACACTTATCTCTTTTTTCCCTAACTATAATAATATCATTAATGAAAACTTTGTCTATTTAGAAAACAAATCTACTCAAGAGGATTTTGTATTCGAGGCTTCGACCTTCAAAGAAACTTTGGCAGGACATTGGTTTATGATGAGTAGTACAGACATAGACAATGATGGAGATTGGGATTTATTATTAGGGGCGTTAAACTTTGCGGCAGATAGTCCTCCTAAACAATATATGGATTATTGGCAGGCTTCAAGAGAACCTTTTTGGATATTGGAAAACTTGACTGTCCAAAAGAGAAAATAAAAAAAGAGAAGATTTTCTAATATCCCCTCTTTTTTAGAAATATATTTTAAAAATTTTTAACCTAACTTAAAGATAATAGGTATTACCATTCTCTGACGAACAGGACGACCTCTTTGCTTACCAGGTTTCCACTTTTTAGCTTCTTTTACTACTCTTTCTGCTTCCTCATCACAGCCCGCACCAATCCCTTTTACGATTTTGATGTCAGTAAGGCTACCATCTTTTTCTACAACAAACTGTACATATACTTTACCTTCTACCCCCATACGTCTTGCTTGGGCAGGATACTTCAATGCTTTTCCTAAGTATTTGTAAAAAGCATCCATACCACCATCAGGTTCAGCACCTTCTTCTACCACAGTAAAAATTTCTTCCACTGTTTCTTCCTCTACTTCTACTTGTTTCTTAGGAACTACCACAGGTGCGGTTACAGTAGTTTGCTGGTTTACCTCTACGTTTAAGTCTATGTCGAGGTCTTGTTCTATCTCCTCTTCATCAGGAACTTCCACGATTTCTGGTTGTACCAACTTTGGTGGTGGCGGTGGTTTTTGTTCGGTAGGAGGAATTTCCATTACCTCTTCCTCTTGCACTTCTAATGCACCGAGGCTTGCTACAACTTGCTCATCATAGGTTTTCCATTCAAAAGCCATCAAAGAAAGACCAAGGCTGATGATAAGCCCTACATTAAGCAATAATCCACTGTACTTATTCAAATCCACATCAGGATATTTTTTCAATAGACCCAGACCGCGACCTTCTTTCGCTCCTGCTTCCATGATTTTTTGTCCACTGCTGTTAATAATGAATTTGAACAACTGTATCAACCCTATAATCAATGCGATAAATAGAGCGACAAATCCAAATAATAATGCCATAGAATTAGAGTAGTTTTTTAAATCATAACTTAATTTTATCAAAGATAAGCATTTCTTTGATTATTTCCAAGAGAAATACTATATACAATTACAAAACTGATGATTTTTTTGAAAAGTATAACTATTTTTAAGAAAATATTTTAAAAACAAACTCAATCAATATGTTATATCCAAATAGTAATTATTTTTATTTCATATTTTGTATTTTGCTTATTCTTGTATCAATAAGCTCTTGTCAAACTCAAACTGCTAACAATAAAGTGCAAAAATCTGAACAAAATAGCATTACCAAAAGTGAATTTGGAAAAATGCCAGACGGTACATCTGTCTATCTTTATACGCTCCGCAATACACAAAACATGGAGGTGAGGATTAGCGATTATGGTGGTATCATTACTCATTGGATAGCTCCTGATAATAAGGGGAGATACGAAGACATTGTTTTAGGGTATGACTCGTTAGATGGTTATCTCAAAGCAACTCCTTATTTTGGTGCTATTGTTGGGCGTTATGGCAACCGAATCTCAAAAGGCAAGTTTATTTTAGATGGGCAAACTTATCACTTAGCGACCAATAATGGAGAAAACCACTTGCATGGAGGTCTGCGAGGATTTGATAAGGTACTCTGGACAGCGACTACTGTTGATTCAGAAATACCAACTCTGAAGCTCTCTTATTTGAGCAAAGATGGAGAAGAAGGATACCCTGGTAATTTGCAAGTAGAAGTAATCTATTCTTTGCAAGAAGATAATTCCTTAAAAATTGATTATCAAGCTACTACAGATAAGACTACTATCGTAAACTTAACCAATCACACTTATTTTAACTTGTCGGGAGATGTCAAAGGAGATATTTTGAACCATGAAATAACACTCAATGCAGACTATTTTTTGCCTGTGGACAGCACCCTTATCCCCACAGGAGAACTAAAATCAGTCAAAGGCAGTGCTTTTGATTTTTTGCAAAATAAACCTATTGGAAAGGGGATTAATGATACAGAAAATGAGCAAATTAGGTATGGAAAAGGTTATGACCATTCTTGGGTATTAAATCCAAGCAAAGAGAAAAGTGCGATGAATTTTGTAGCCACAGTCTTGGAGCCTATTTCAGGAAGGGTATTAGAAGTTTTTACGATGGAGCCTGCTACTCAATTCTATACAGGTAATTTTTTAGATGGTACAATCATTGGTAAAAAAGGAATAGCTTACAAAAAACGCTATGGATTCTGCTTAGAAACTCAACACTATCCAGATTCTCCTAACCAAAAAAACTTCCCAAGTACAGTCTTAAAACCCAATGAGGTATATAAAACAAGTACAATATACAAGTTATCTGTCAAACAGTAAAGTTATGGAGATTAGGGTCTTAGCAGGTAATTATAAAGATTTACTCATTTTTGTAGAAGAACGAACAGTTTTCTACGAACTGTTCGTTTTGAGCATTATGAGCTTGTTTTATCTTAATTCTAATTCAAATAACTTGATAAAATTTTTGAGCAATTTATCTTCTACTTCTTGTATATTTATCTCTTTGCCTATCTCCTGTGCGATAGAAGTTACCGCCTTATCCGTAATCCCGCAAGGAATAATATTTTGAAAATAGGTCAGGTCTGTATTTACGTTCAACGCAAATCCGTGCATAGTAACCCAACGGCTTGCTCTTACACCTATTGCACAGATTTTTCTTGGATTTTTCTGCTCTTCAAAGTCAATCCAAACACCAGTAAGTTTATCTATTCTGCCACCCCTAATCCCATATTCTGCTAATGTCATAATCACGACCTCTTCTATTGTTCTCAAATATCTTCCTATATCTGTAAAAAAGTTATCCAAATCAAAAATAGGGTATCCTACCACTTGTCCAAATCCATGATAGGTAATATCTCCACCTCTGTTGATATGAAAATAATCTATGTTTTTTTGATTGAGTTCTTCTATACTCAAAAGTAGGTTTTTTTCATCTCCACTTTTCCCCAAAGTATAAACATGAGGGTGTTGGCAGAATATTAAGTAGTTAGGTGTAACTTGTTGTTCGGTTTCATTTTTGCCTCTATTTGCTATTTTGCTATTGACAATTGTCTGAAAAACATGTTCTTGTCTTTCCCAAGCCTCTTTATAGGGTATCAGCCCCCAATGCTCAAATATTGTATGCTTGTTTTTCATAAGTAATTGCAATATATGTACAAAAACAAATAACCTTCTCTTTTCAGGAAGGTTATTCTCAACTTAGTCCATGATTTATCTTTTAAGAAACAGGTGCAAAATCTATGACATATTCTGGTTCTGTTTTATTGATGCTTCTTGGCACTTTGAACCGTACAGAAAACGCACTTTCTGTCTTACTTACTAAGGTTACTTTGAATTCATTGGGTGTACCTTTGTCAAAGATAATAGAGGTTTCGTTATCTGCGATTTCCCAGCGACCATTATTGGTAGGATTAATAACAATATTGGCAGGAGAATTTCCTAAAGTAACCACATAGGTGCCGTTTTGCTGAAGAACGATACGGTATCCGCTATAATTTCCTTGGCTATCTACCGTTCCATTAATCGTTACTCTTGTAATGCGCCAGTTTTTTGACAAAATCTCTAAAAGGGTTTTGGGTGTAGTTCCTCCACCTCCGCCCCCGCAAGCGGTCAATAAGACTATGCTTAAGAATATAACAAAAACATTGATGCTGAACAAATTTCTAATTAATTTCATATCTGTTTAGTTTTAAAGTTGCCTTTAATATGTGATTTATTCTGATTTGTAAGAAAATGCCTCAAGTTACAAATTTTATTTAAAAAAAGCCAAATTAATTACTTCATTACAAAAATTATATTCATTTTCTTGATTAGAACAGATAATTAATATTCTATCTTCTAATACTTCTTTGATATGTTCTATATACCAAAACGTATTTTTTTTATCTAAGTTTGCAGTAGGCTCATCTAAAAATAATACTTTGGTTTTAGAATACATTGCTAAGCCTAATTTTAACTTTTGTTTCATACCAGACGAAAAAAAACGAATGGGTTTGTTCAAGTTTTTTTGAAAAGCTAATTTATCAATAAACTCTTCTTTCTTAACGTATAATTTTTTGAAACGAATATGAAAATCTATAATTTCTTTTAAAGAAAATTCTTCTATAAGGTCTAAATAGGGAGCGGCTATACTTATTTCCTTGAACCACTCTTGTATTTCTATTTTTTTTTCTTGATTCGTATAAGTAATCTCTCCTTGGCTTGCCACTATTACTCCTGCCAGTATTTTCATCAGAGTAGATTTACCACTTCCATTGTGTCCTGTAATTGCATAGCTTTGATTTTCTTGGAATCTAAAGTTAAAATTTTTTAAAATCCATTCCCTCCCAAACTGTTTACCAAGATTTTCTACTAATATTTGCATGAATATAATATATGATGGAAAAGAGGTGATTTTATAATGTGATTTTTTCTATATTTTTTACCAATTATTCATCTTCGTCTATTTGCCCGTTGTTTATGGCATTTTTATTATTCCTGCTCGCAGGCATGATGCCGCGCTTGGAGGCTTTAATAAATTCTAATACTTCATCTCTTTCTAACGTAGGCAACATTTCGTTTTCTATTATTTGCAATGCTTGAGAATTATTATAGCCTTTCAGATATATCGTCCGATATAGTTCTTGTAACTCATTGATTTTGTCTGCACTAAATCCTCTGCGTTTTAGACCTACTAAGTTTAATCCCGCATAGCTGAGTGGTTCTCTGGCTACTTTGATATAAGGAGGAATATCCTTTCGGACTAATGAGCCTCCTCCTACCATCACGTGCTTACCTATTCTTACAAACTGTTGGACTGCGGCAGTCCCGCCAATGACAGCAAAATCATCTATGACCACATGTCCTGCGATTTGTACAGAATTGACAATGATACAGTTATTGCCAATAATACAGTCATGTGCGATATGAGCATAAGACATTACTAAGCAATTTTTTCCAATGACTGTTTGGAATCTATCTTTTGTTCCGCAACTAATCGTTGCATATTCTCTTATAGCTGTATTGTCCTCTATAATGGTTAAGGTCTGCTCACCTTCGTATTTGAGGTCTTGAGGGATTTGAGAAATGACTGCCCCATAATATATTTTACAGTTCTTGCCTATGCGCGAGCCGTTTTTTACGACTGCGTGTGCGCCAATCCAACTCCCATCTCCAATTTCTACATTGGCTTCAATGTAGGCAAAAGGTTCTACGGTTACATTAGAACCTATCTTTGCATCGGGGTGTATATATGCCAAATGATGTAGCATTTTTGAATTTAATTATTTTAATGTTAAATCTTTCTGCCTCTCAAG
>JALOMS010000344.1 GCA_025455345.1 Thermoflexibacter sp.
CTTAGATTTTGGGCTTAATTTAGTTTCTACAAAGCTTAGGTCCCTAACGGGACTTCCAGTCTGGAACTGAAAAAACGTTTATTTTTGTTGATATACTTAGTAAAATCACAATGTAAAAGAAGATACTTGCTTACTACAATTTTTTTTACATAAAAAAATAAAAAACTGCCCTAAAGCCACTTTAAAGAGCATTTTTCTAAAAAAAATTTTATAATTGGGCTATAAAATCCTGCGCCGCTTGCGAGGGATTAGTGGTTTTCATGAAATTTTCCCCAATCAAAAAGCCTTGATAACCATACGATTGAAGTATTTTGATATTATCTATTTCGCTAATACCACTTTCTGAAATTTTGATAAATTCATTAGGAATGTGTGCCGCTAATTCTTTGGAAGTATTTATATCAACATCAAAGGTTTTTAGATTTCTATTATTTACACCTATCAAATCCAACTCATAAGTCAAAGAAGATTGTAATTCTATTAAGTTATGCACCTCCATTAACACTTCCAATTGTAAACTATGGGCAAATTGTGCTAATTCCTTAATTTGTTTTGGAGATAGCGAAGCGGCAATTAACAAAATGAAATCAGCACCTATGGCTTTAGCTTCTATAATTTGGTATTCATCTATGATAAAATCTTTCCTTAAAATAGGTACTTCCAAATGAAGGCGAGCATTTTGCAAATCTTTATTACTTCCACCAAAATATCCTAAATCAGTAAGAATGGAAATACCTAAAGCTCCAGCCTTCGCATAACCCTGCGTTACTTCAGTTACACTTGCTTGATGATTAATGACACCCTTAGAGGGGGATTGGCGTTTAAACTCTGCAATAATACCTTTTTTAGTGTATTTTAATACATTTTTGATGGAAATAGGAGTGCGTTCAAAAAAAACTTCTTTTTCTAATTTTTTGATAGGCAACGACATTTTTCTTTCTTCTACTTCTTTGTATTTGGATTGGATAATTTTTTCTAAGGTATTCATCACTTTTGGGTCATTTGGTTGCAAAGATAGGGAAAGAATACTGCCCAAAGCAATTGTTTTATAGAGAATTTATCTGTCTTTAGGCTAAATGAGGGGTTGGCAGTGTTATAAGAGTAGTGCTAAAACGCCTTTACAGTGTGTTTTTACCTTGTTAGTCAAGATTTGCAACCGTTGTGGAACAATCTTGATTTGTGTAGAGGCAGATTTTAAACCATAATAGGACTATCTACCTCTATACAAGTCTGAACGGCTCGCCGTTGCGATTGCAAATTCGGGCTAATAAAAAAAATTTAAGACTTAGCCTTGAATCATTGGGAGAAAGGCAAGAACCTTTTTTACTATTGCGCTTCTATTATTCCTTATTTTTGATTGCTTCCTTAAAGTTGGCTAAGTTTTGACTATATTCAGTATTCGTAGGAGCTAACTCTATTGCCTTGTTGAATGCTTTTTCAGCCTCTGTATTATTTTTTAATTTTTGGTAAATCAATCCTAAATTATTGTAAGCAGAAGCATTTTTATTGTCGATTTCTAATGATTTTTTGCAATCTGTGAGTGCTTCATTCGCTTTTTCCAAACGCAACTTTGCCAAAGCGCGATTATTAAAGGCATAAGCAAAATTCTTATCTAACTTGATAGCCTCATCGAAGTCTTTGACAGCCTCTACAAACTTATTGAGTTGAATCTTGACGTAACCTCTATTATTGTAAAAATCAGCTACTTTTGTGTCCAAACTAATTGCGCGGTCAAAATCTTGGAGCGCACTTGGCAGGTTGCCTATGGTTTTCTGCGCCATAGCTCTTTGATAATATGCCGAAGATAAGGTATTTTCCAAATCTATTGCCTTGCTAAAATCAATAATTGCCTCGTTGGGTTTGTTTGTCATGCGGTACAAAAGTCCTCTTTCCATCAAAGGAACAATGTCTCCTGCGTATAGCTTAATCGCACTGCTATAATCCTTGATAGCGTCTTCTAAGCGGTTCATTTGTTTATTCAATTTGGCACGGTTGATAAAAGCGGGGCGATTTTTGGCATCTAATTTAATAACTTGGCTATAATCTGCAATTGCCTCTTCTATTCTGCCTAAGCCCGTTTTTGCAGAAGCCTTCATTGTCCATACTTTTACATCATTAGGAGCTATCTTTAGGTAGCTATCGTACTCAGGTAGTGTGGCTTCCAAGTTTTTTTGTTGGACATAAATATCTGCTTTGAAAAGGTAAACCTCTTTTTCTTTGGGATTAAGTTGGATTACTTTGGTGTAATATTTTAATGCCTCCTCAAATCGGTTAGCCGCATGATGCAATCTCCCCAAGCGCAAGTGAGCAGATACATTTTTAGGGTCAATCGCAATCACCTTTTCGTATGCTTTCTGTGCCAAATCATATTTCTTCAAACCGTCATACGCAATGCCTAAATTCAGATAAGATAAGGAATACTTAGGATTTTCTTTGATAGCACGACTGAAGCCGCGAATAGCGCGCTCATAATTACCTGCGGCATAGTAGATATTGGCACAGTTAAAATAGTAGGTTTGCGTATAGGCATTGTCCGTGCTAAGTTGGAGTGCTTTTTTATAATCTGCCAATGCTTCTTTATACTTCCCAAGTCGGGTATAAGCGGCGGCACGTGCGTCATAAACCGCAAAATTGTCTTTTTTTACTTTTAGAATTTCATTATAAATCGCAACTGCCTGTTCAAATTTGCCTTGGCTAAAATATTTGGTCGCTTGGTCAAAAATAGGCTTAATGCTTCTTCCGCCTCCTTCTCCGTCTTGAGCAAAAATAGCAGAAGAAAAGGACAAACTAATACAAAGGGTAACAATTAGAAAAGATTTCATTTTTATAATAAATTGATTTACAATATATTTAATGATGAGTAAAATAATTGACGTGATTTTTATTTAATTACAAGAAAGACAAATAGTCAATGTTTTTATCACAAAATCATACCAAAGTAGTTTTTTATTCATAAATAAAAAGGTTTTGCATAAACTTTGTCTTAATTTTGCGTTATAGATTTATTCATTTGATTTTAATGATATAAGAACTTAATTTTTAACCTTAAATACCTGATAAACAATGAAAAGATTGTTTTTTTTAGCTGTTATTATACTCTTGGTTTGCGTTACAAGTTTTACAGATGCTTTTGCCCAAAAAAAGGCAAAGAATAAAACAGTAAAAGGCAATCAAGCACCAAAGATAGAAGAAATAGTTCCTGCTCCTGCTATTCCTCAAACTGCCAATTATCAATGCTACTTAGACCTTACACAAGTCAAAGATGACAAACTAATGGTCGAGGTAATTACTCCACAAATCACAGCAAATGAGGCTATTTATTGTATGCCTAAGATAGTTCCTGGCACATATAGCATTTATGATTTTGGTAGATTTTTATCCAATTTTAAAGCATATAATGCACAAGGAAAAGAATTGGAAATTGTTGCGCTTGATGAGAACCGTTGGCAAATTAATGGAGCAAAAGAATTGTACAAACTCTCTTATTGGGTGGAAGACTCTTATGACACTGGGAAGGATAATTTTATCTTCGAACCCGCAGGCACAAATATCGAAAAAGATAACTTTGTCATTAATACACACGGTTTTTTTGGCTATATTGATGGCATGAAACGCAATGATTATGAGATAAATATTACCAAACCTGAAGGTTTTTTTGGCGCAACATCTATGCAAACCGTAGCGACGAGTCAGACTTCTGACAAATTTGTAATGGAAGACTATATGCAGTTGGCTGATGCCCCATTGATGTACACCAAACCAGATACTACAATTATGCAAGTAGGTGGTGCAGAGATACTTATTTCTGTCTATTCTCCTTCTGGAAGATTATCTTCTAAATTTGTTGCCGAGCAAATTCAGCCTATTCTTTCTGCACAAAAAGACTATTTAGGTGGCAAACTGCCCGTGAACCGATACGCATTTATCATCTATCTTTTTAAAGGAATGAGTGGTTCTGGCTCTATGGGCGCATTAGAACATTCGTATTCTTCTTTGTATTATCTTCCAGATAGCGAACCAACTGATTTGGCACAGTTTATCAAAGATGTAGCCGCACACGAGTTTTTTCACATAGTTACGCCTCTAAGCATACATTCAAAAGAAATTCATGATTTTGATTATATCAATCCCCAAATGTCCAAACACTTATGGATGTATGAAGGGTGCATAGAATATTTTGCAGGGCATGTACAAGTCAAACATGGACTGATGAGCCAACAGGATTATTTGGGCGTATTGTTAGGAAAAATCAATGAATCAAAGAGTTACAAAGAAAGACTCCCTTTTACACTGATGAGTAAGGGGTGTTTGCGAGAACACAAATCGCAATACCTAAATGTATATGCCAAGGGTGCATTAATAGGAATGTGTATTGACATCAAACTCCGACAGTTTTCTAATGGGAAATATGGCATACAAAATTTGATTTTGGATTTGGCAAAGCAGTACGGCAAGGATAAGCCCTTTGAAGATGATGAACTTTTTGATAAAATAGTGGAAGTGAGTAAGTTCCCTGAATTAAGGAAGTTCTTCTCTGAGTACGTAGAAGGAGAGAAACCACTACCACTCAAAGAAATTTTCAAATTAGTAGGGGTGAGGTATGATTTTACAGAAACGCAAAAAAGGCTTTCTTTAGGTTTACAATTGTCCTTTGATGAGAGTACAGGACATTTTATTATTGAGGATATTAATGAGGTAAATGAGAAAAGTGGTTTCCAAAAAGGTGATTTTTTAGTAGCAATTGGTAATAAAAAGGTAACACAAGAAAACTATCGCGATGTATTTGAAGAGGTGAAAAAGTCAAATAAAGAAGGTGATAAAGTAACCATTATTATTACAAGAGAAGAAAAAGGAAAACGTAAAGAAAGGAAAATCAAGGGAACAATGGTAACAGTAGAAGACAAGATATACTTGCCTTTGGCTTTTGATGAAAATGCAACACCAGAGCAGATAAAACTTAGGGAAGCATGGCTAAAGGTGATGCAGTAATATTTTTTTAAATTATTGAAAATCAATCATTCAAATATAACAAAAGTACCAAACTTTGATAAAGTTTGGTACTTTTCTTGTCTATTTTTCATTTATACTTACTCCTCGCTGACACTCATCACATTATCGTCAGGAATGCGGTCTATCAGTTTGTTGTAAGGGTCTATGCCCGCTTTGATAGGTTTACCTTTGACGGTAAATTCCAAAGTATGTTCCCCTTCGCCAAGCCAATGTTTTTTCAGGTAAAGCGGTGTTTTGGTAGTCATGCCTTTTTTATTTTTGCCATCTTCCGTAAAAATGCCAATCTCAATGTAGTCTTTACCCTCGCCCTTGCCTGTTTCCTTGCCTAAACCATCGTAGTAAAGTTTTTTACTATTTACCGTCATTTTTACTTTGTACTCGTCATCTTTGATTTTTTGGTAAGAGGCTTTGGTAATCCTATTTTCATAAAGTGCGATTTTTTTCCAACCATCTTCCAAGAAATATTTTAGCGAATCTGGCGTAACTGCCTCTAAATAAGGTAAAAATTCGCTGGTGGTAGCAAAAGGAGCTTTTTGGCGGAAGGCGGCACTGTCTAAGAAGTTTCGCAAACCACGATTGAGATTTTCTTCGCCTATGTAATCTGCCAAGGCATACATAATAAGTGAACCTTTCTGATACCAAACATACGCACG
>JALOMS010000006.1 GCA_025455345.1 Thermoflexibacter sp.
ATGAAATAGTTACGTCCCTATGGGACTTATAGGCTGTGTTAAAATTACGTTTTCTACCAATATATCGTCCCAATGGGACTTTAATACAAAGAACGCTTATAAAAGTTGAATTACTTAGTCAAATAAGCAAAATAAAGGTATATTTGACTCTTGCTTCGGCACTCCGATTCAGGCAAGAGGTATGTAAACAATATTTTAAGGATTTTCAAAAGTATTTATCATGTCTTCCCAAGAGTTTGTAAAAATAGCTATTAGTCAGTACACAATACACGGCAACGCTCAGAAGGCAACCGCAATGTCTGCTTATATGCGAAACTTATTTCCTTACTTAGGCATCAATCGCCCTCAACGAGATGTTATCAACAAAGAACTTTTTAGTCTTATAAAGGGCGTAGTCAATGAGGGCTTTATCATAGAAAGCGTTTCCTTGCTTTGGCAAAAAGAAGAAAGAGAATACCAATACCTTGCCTTAGATTTGATGGTCAAATATGTTTCTAAACTTACTCCTTCCGTGCTGCCTATTATTCTTGATTTGGCACAGCAAAAAGCATGGTGGGATAGTATAGACCTTTTAGCTACTAAGATAATCGGCAAATTGGTAGAGAAATATCCTGTACTCAAGGAAACTATGGATGAGCTAAGCGTACATGATAACAACTGGCTCAAAAGGATAGCTATTCTCCACCAAATTTCGTATAAACATCATACCGAAACTACCCGTTTGTTTCGGTATTGTCTAATCAATGCACATCATACAGATTTTTTTATACGCAAAGCAATAGGCTGGGCGTTAAGGGAATACAGTAAGACCAATGCTTTGGCAGTGAGGGAGTTTGTCCAACAAAACCAAGACATATTGTCAAACTTAAGCAAGAAAGAAGCCTTAAAAAGGATTGGGTAAATGCTATGATTCTTCTGCGTCAAATCCAAAACCAAACTCATCTTCAGTAGCGTATTGCTTACACAATAGTTCTAATGAATGAATGAACTCAAGAGGTTTTTCGGTGGCGATAAAGAAATCTTCCAAATATATAATATCCTCATCTTCCTCATCTATATACTCCTCAAAATCATACTCATAAGAAAATTGGTCGCATAGTTTCTCAAGTTGCCCTACAAATTCTTCTTGTTTTGCAGTACGAATGTAAAATTCATAGATTTCAAAAAACTCATTGGCTTCTATCTCCTCAAACTCTATGGCACGGTTGATAGGTACTTCAAAACTTTTGACTAAATCTTCTAAGTCTTTGAGAAAAGCCTTTTCTTGAGTAGTATTCAGATGGAGGTTACTGATAATGAGTATTTCTTCATTATCTTCATCTGTATATGCTTCAAAATCAAAATCTTCTTCTGATGTGTATTTGACGCAAAGTTGCTCTAACTCTCTGACAAAACTCTGCTGTTTGCCTGTGCGAATCTTTAAATCTTGAACTTCCATTGTATTTAAAAGTTAAAATATGTATTCTAATAAAATATATTTAGACCACATTGTTTAGTTGTTCTTTAATTTTTTCTAATTCATCTTTCATTTGTACTACCAAACGTTGAATGGTTGCGTCATTTGCCTTAGAGCCAATCGTATTGATTTCTCTACCCATTTCTTGAGATATAAAATTGAGTTTTTTACCATTGGATATAGGCTCGTTGAGTGTTTCATCAAAATAGCTGATATGGCTTTTGAGGCGAACTTTTTCTTCGTTAATATCTAATCTTTCTACATAATAGATGAGTTCCTGCTCAAAGCGATTCGGGTCAAAATGCTCATTAGTAATAAAATCGCGCACTTGACTGTGTAGTTTTTCGCGAATCATCACCAATCTCTCTGGGTCAAATTTTTCTATTTCTACTAATAAATCACTGATTTTTTGCGTACAATCCTTCATCATTTGGAACAGTGTTTCTCCTTCTTTAGTCCTGAACTCATCACACTTTTTTAAGGCATGGCTAAAACCTTCACTCACCATTTGCCACTCTTGTTCACTGACTGCGGCTATTGGAGAAACAGAATAAGCGTCAGGCATCATCATAGCCAAACGAAATAAATCCTGCTCGTCTGCATGGACTGTCTGAGCGGTAGCCTTGAGGTCATTATAGTATTGGGCGACCAAGTCTTTGTTTACTACGGCTCTTTCGGCTGTATTTTTCTTATTGGTATATAATACTAATAGATTTACTTTCCCTCTTTCCAAAACCTTTCCTATTTGATTTCGCATTTCTATTTCTTTTTCGGACAAGGCATGGCTTATCTTCGAAGAAATATCTAAGCTTTTAGAATTCAAAGTTTTGATTTCTATAAGCAAATTCATGGATTCGTTGTCAATGATAAAAGAACCGAATCCTGTCATAGATTTTAGCATAAGGTTTTGGAATTAAGTAATTATAAATTATTAGTTATAAATTATAAATTAAATGATAATGGCGAACACTGTAAAGATTTGATATACAACAAATTATGTTTGATTTCATATTTTAAATAATACAAACTAATTGTGGCGTATTACTTAAGATAAATTATATTTTAACAAGTTTTCATAATTATTACTCAAATGCCTTCAGGCTTAAGTCTATTGCTTTTGCCGAGTGCGTGAGTGCGCCCATAGAAATAAAATCCACCCCACAAGCGGCTACAGAGGGTAAGTCTGCCAATAGCAATCCTCCTGAAGCCTCTGTTTTATATCGTCCATTGATGAGGTTTACGGCTGTTTTCATACTGACTAAGTCCATATTGTCCAGCATGATTACATCTACTCCCCCTATCGCTATTACTTCTTTTACTTCTTCCAAATTGCGCGTTTCTACCTCAATCGCTAAGTTTTTACCTATTCTTTCCCTGTATGACTGAGCGGCTTTGATTGCCTTTGTAATACCTCCAGCATAGTCTATATGGTTATCTTTGAGCATAATCATGTCAAATAAGCCAAAGCGATGATTTTCGCCACCACCGATTTTTACTGCCCATTTTTCCAATAATCTAAAATTAGGAGTAGTCTTGCGAGTATCTAATAGCTTGGTTTTTGTCCCAACTAAGGCTTTGACTGCTTTGTGGGTTTGCGTAGCTATTGCGCTCATTCTCTGCATACAATTTAAAACTAATCTCTCTGCGGTAAGGATAGACTGTGCCTTGCCTTCTACGACAAAAGCAATATTCCCTTTGCTTACTTCTATGCCATCACTGATTAAGATAGAGAGCTTAAGTTCGGGATTTACCTTATGAAAAATCATCTCGGCTAACTCGACCCCAGCCAATACGCAGTCTTCCTTTACTAAAAGGCGCGCTTTGCGAATAGCGTCTATTGGTACAGAAGACAAAGACGAGTGGTCGCCTTCTCCTACATCTTCTGCCAAAGCATTATCAATAAACCGATTAATTGCTTCGAGAGTGAGGTAATTGTATTTCATTTCGCAATTTAGGAAATTTTTTTATAAGAGGAATAAAATAACAAATAGTCATTCCTAACCAAGGATTTAATTTGTAATTATACTATTTCCCCTATAATCTCATTTAATGTCAGTTTTTCTTGCTTACCTGTTACCATATTTTTAATCGTCAGTAGCCCTGTATTCATTTCCTCAGAGCCTATCAAAATGGTATATGGAATACTGCGTTTATTGGCATATTCCATCTGCTTTTTTACTTTTGTGGGTTCGGGATAAAGCTCTGCATTGATATTCGCATCTCGCAGTTGGCGCAATACAGGCATGGCATACTTAATATTTTCTTGGTCGAAAGTAATTATCAACACTTTAGTGCGATTCCCACTCAAATCAGGAAAGAGTTCAAGTTTTTCCAATACGTCATAAATTCGGTCTGCTCCAAAAGAAATACCAACTCCAGATACTCCTTTAAGCCCAAATACGCCTGTCAAATCATCATATCTTCCCCCACCGCCAATGCTTCCAATGCTTATATTTTGTGCTTTGACTTCGAGAATGCAACCTGTATAATAAGATAGACCTCTTGCCAAAGAATAATCTATGCTCACTTGGTTTTTTAAATCAATTCCTTTTAACAAACCCAATACTTCTTTTAGCTCAGCTACACCCTTTCTTCCGATTTCATTATTTTCAAAAAAAGCCTCTAATTCATTACTTTCCAATGCAATAAACTGTTGTATTTTAGTACACGCTTCTTCTGCTATCCCTTTTCCTATTAATTCTTTCTTTACATCTTCCCAACTAAGTTTATCTAATTTGTCTATGGCAATGGTTATATCTATGAGCTTATCAGTAGCTTGTATAACTTCTGACAGTCCCTGCAAAATTTTCCTGTTATTAATTTTTATAGTTACAGGAATTCCAAAATTAGCAAAAACTTCATCATAAATTTGTATCAATTCTGCTTCGCAGACCAGTGAGTCTGTACCTACTACATCGGCATCGCATTGATAAAATTCGCGATAACGACCAAATTGGGGGCTATCTCCACGCCAAACAGGTTGGATTTGAAATCTTTTGAAAGGGAAAGAAATTTCGTTTTGGTGCATAACTACATAACGGGCAAAAGGAACGGTCAGGTCATAGCGCAAGCCTTTTTCAGAAATTTCAAATGTAAGTTTTTTATAATCAGTGATTTGAGTAGCTTCTTTGAGAAAATCTCCTGAATTTAAGATTTTGAAAAGCAAGCGGTCGCCTTCTTCTCCATATTTGCCTGTAAGTGTACTAAGGTTTTCCATGGTAGGAGTTTCTATGGGTTGGAAACCGTACTTGACAAACACTTTTTTGATGGTATCAAAGATATAATACCTTTTTGCTAAAGTTTCAGCATTAAAATCTCTTGTTCCCTTTGGGATACTTGGTTTTTGGACAGACATTGGTACACTTGTGTATTGAAAAGAAAAATAAAACACAAGGAGTAAATCCCTGTGTTTAGAAATATTATTTTATATCTTGATTAAGCATTAGAAAGAATCGTCCCAAGAGCTACTTTCTTCCTCAAAATCCTCATCATCATCGAATTCGTCCTCATCAAAATCATCGTCATCGAATTCGTCGTCATAAAAATCGCTATCATCGAATTCGTCGTCGAAGTCATCATCATCGATGTCTTCGTCATCGAAATCTTCGTCGTCGAAGTCGTCGTCGAAATCATCATCGAAGTCGTCGTCATCTTCGAAATCGTCATTGTCTGCGCCATCTTCGTCATCTTCTCTTGCACTGATGATGCTAAGAGCTTCAGAAGGAAACAAAAGGTCATTCTCTAAATAAGCTAAAGGAAGTTGGTCAGTGAGCATATTGATGAGTCCTCCGTCCACTAACTGATGCTCTACATCTAAAGACATAGAAATTTCATTATTTCCAGTAGCAAGTATAGATTTTAAGTAATTGATGCTCATTGTCTTAAATAATCTTTTTTTTTAATACAGTTCAAATAGGTTTTTGTATTAGATACCCAAAAGTAATAAAGTTTTCATTCAAAAAAATAAAAGGGAAAAAATTTTTTAAAAAAAACAAGCCTATAAGCCGAA
Source organism: Thermoflexibacter sp. (assembly GCA_025455345.1). Classification (GTDB taxonomy): domain Bacteria; phylum Bacteroidota; class Bacteroidia; order Cytophagales; family Thermoflexibacteraceae; genus Thermoflexibacter. The sequence continues at coordinate 5,466 of JALOMS010000006.1, forward strand.
TTCTGTACTACAATCGTAGTTCTTATCATTTATCTTGACTTATTGTTGCCAATAAGTTCGTGCAACCTACCCACCTACTTGGGCGCGCAACCCTTCTTCAGTTGTCTGAAACGCAGGCTTATTTGGTCTTGCAACCCGTAAGGTTTACCTTGCCAAAGTACATCACTGCACTTGCGGTGCGCTCTTACCGCACCATTTCACCCTTACTTAGTCTAAAAAGTCTAAGCGGTATATTTTCTGTGGCACTTTCTGTCAGTATTACTACTGCCTTCCTGTTAGGAAGTACGGTGCGCTGTGTTGTTCGGACTTTCCTCTTTGCTCCTCACCCCAATAATTTTCATTAATTTGGCTAAAAGCAAAGCGATAAGACGGCTTGTTTTTTGGCAAACTAATTTTCCTTAAATTAAATTCCATACAGAAAAAAACTTTTTAGTTTCTTCTATTCAATTATTTTATATTTATGTTGCGATGCTGACTTTACCAAGTTCTTCCTTTCAAAAATTCTTTGATTTGCTCTTTGGGAACGGGTAGCTTGTCTATATGGTCATTCAGCCATTTAGAAAAATCTTTTTCTATATCTTCCGTCCATCGCGAGTCTATCTGCCCTGGTGTGTATTTTTGCTCTCTAAGTCTTTGATGTCCAAACATATCCCGCAGTCTTACTATTTCTGATGTTTTTACTACTTTTTCTGCCAGATGAGGTGGGATAAATACTACGCCTCCATTGCGCCCAAGCACTATATCACCTGGCATTACCATGACTTTGCCTATACGCGTAGGGCGATTAATCCCTACTAAGGTAGTATTAAGCTCTCCGTCAGCATTATTAAGGTGGTGAGAGGGGTGATAAGACCGAAAGAAAGAGGTAAATCCACCTATCTCTTGTAAGCCTTTGATGTCGCGTATAGCTCCATCATAGACGATGCCATTGCCTGTTTTTGTATAAATAGAATTGCCTAAGTTATCTCCTATAGTAGGTCCGTCCTCGTATGCACCAAACTGGTCGACGACGTACACATCTCCCTTGACCAACATATCAATAGCCCACGCATTTTGCCCTCTGATTCTTCCTTCACTTTCGCCTTTTTTCTGAATTACCCTATGCACGTCTGGGCGACCAGGCATGAAAACGGCTGTTACTGCTCGCCCTACCAGCACGCTATCTGGATTGATAATCTGCCAACCTGCCTCAAACTGAAACTTATAATTTTCATTTTTCAGCACAGCCCATGCTTCCTCAAGCGTTACTAACTTCATTCTTTTCAAGATGTCATCAGAAACTTTGGGACGACCGTCAGGGAATCGCTCCCCCTTCCATTCGGGAGTAAGGGCAATAAGTTCTTCCTTACTCATCTGAACTTGTTGCGCTTGGCTCAGGATAGGCAAGCACAAGATAATTAATAAAAATATTAGATTTAATTTCATTATTTTAAGAGTTATTTTGGATATGGTAAAGATATAAAATCTCTCATTGAAAACTTCCAAAGAAAAATAGGAATTATTTGGTAAATTTGCGGTTTTGAAAGTTATCAAAGAATCTATAAAAGTGGAAAAATGAAAGGAAAATATTATACAATACATCTAAAAGATTGGGAAGAAAATATCAGGGGTTGGGTAATCGATGAGAATGAGGATTGGCTATTAATTCACTCAAATTCAAATGATTATGTGTTTGATGGATTTTCTTTTATTCGCAAAAAATTCATAGACAAGGCAGAACGCGGAGAGAAGGAGCAAGAGGTCGAGTTGGTTTCCGAATTGCGAAAAGAATCTCACAGATTAAAATATAAATTTAAGTTTGGGGACATCATATCTTTAATAAAGTGGATTGAAAAGAAATTTGGAATGATAGAATTCAGAGATGAAGAAGAAGATACCATCTTTATTGGCACAATTAGAAAAATCATTCGAGGAGAAATTTTGCACCTCAATTCTATAGACCCAAGAGGAAAAATAAACAAAGATTTTGGCTACGATTTTGAACTCAACAAAATCAGAGTCTTGTCTTTTCATTCCAATTATTTCAATGCAGTCAAACTTCTTTGGCGGCATAGGTCGAGTGGGAACAGGATTTCTGATAATGCCAAATAAGTTGTTAATTTATCTCAACTTTATCTGTATTTGCCATCAACTTTTTTTCTATGAACAGTTTTTTTACATCATTATAGAAGCATATATCATCAAAATCTTTGATTTTCAGTTCTTTGTATAATAAAATAGATTTTAAAAACAACTCTGCCATCATGCCAAGCGCATTTTCATCACTTGCGGCAATGAAGTCTTCTTCGTCGATTTTTAGCTGAAAATCTACAAACTTTTTTAGTCGAGAGTATCGCTTGTACTCCCCAAATTTATCATCTTTGGCGGCTCTGACGAGGTAAATGAAGTTTACCTCTGTCAAACCATCTCCATATTTTTTGAGGTCTATATTTTCTACCAATGAATTTTCTATTTGAAGCAAAAAAGTATTAGACGGCTCAAAAGTAACATACAACCCTCCAATCATGGTGATATAAAACTGCCTAATTGGCTCTAAACCTGATTTTCTCATATATCTATTGTTTTATCTATCTTGTGGATTCCCTGGGGGACGTTTCAGTTTAATTTCTCTTGCTAAGTTTTCAGGTAAAATTGGATAGTAAATTATTTTCCTCTTTTCTTCTACAAGGCACTGCACCAAGTTACCTATAAATTGTCCAAAATAACGCAATCTGCTGTCTGGCAAGCCCTTTGGGTATCTTCCTTTTTCACCATTGATAGTTACTCCATACTTCCAAACTTCACCAGCTTTTAGAAACACTATCTTTTCTTTTTCACAACTTTCACAAGGGTAATAACCTTCTATTTTTGCAATTAGCGCATACTGTTCGGCACTTTCCAAACGCCTTGCATAATCATCTATTTCTACCTTTCTTGCAGGGTCAATATCTGGATTCCCATCATCATCATAAACAATCCATGTCATAAAAACAGCAAAAGTGCCAAAAAGAATCATAATTACCCAAAAAAATTGTGGCTTGGGGTTTGGGTTATCTTGTTTGTATCTATTTTTCTGCTTTTGTTCCGTCTTTATAGAAGGTAAAGTAGCAACTTCCATACTATCTGTTGTGTTTTAATTTTCTTTTACTAAAATAAAACTTTAATCTTTTATTTCCAAAGAAAATTAGGAATTATTTGATAATTACTAAAAACTCTGTGGAAAAACCTCCAACAGCCAAGGAATGACAATCCACAAGGGCATTACATCTTTACAAATTCTCTGTAACTAATTCTTTTTGAGTAGTTTGTACTTCTACTTTTTCCTTTGATTTCCCTTTGACTCTCGACAAAACTGCCTCCAAAACGGGAAGCATATTGTTCAAGTTTCTGGATTTGATGACGAAATTCCACAAAGGCTCAAATTTTTTCCACCCGCCTGCGTAGGCAAAGTGCTTGATGGCGTGTTTGAGATGGTCGTGTTGCAGGCTTGCTTTGGCGATGTTTGCCCAACTATAAAACGACTGATACGCCCAATCATAGCCTTTTTTCAGGTTTTCCGCACTGATATTTTTGGTTTGATAGACGACATGGCGCGTATCGTATAAGTCCCAATTTTTGGTGAGAATCCTGCCTTGCGCCTCCATGTCTTGGAAGAGTTTGGTGCTTGGGTAAGGCGTAAGTACGTGGAAAGTAGCAGTGGTAATCGCATTTTCCACTGCCCAGTCCACTGTGCGCTGAAATACGCTGTCGTCATCTTCGTCTAAGCCAAAAACGAAACTTCCGTTAATCATAATGCCCAAGTCATGCAGTCGTCTGATTGCCTTTTGGTAGTCCTTGCCCAAGTTTTGTTTTTTGTTGCTTTGCGCTAAGTTGTTGTTATTCAGCGTTTCAAAACCCACAAAAAGGCTTCTTAGCCCTGCTTTTGCCGCTTTTTCTATCAAGTTTCCCCTCAAAATAGCGTCCACAGTCGATGCGCCTTGAAATACTCGATTCATGCCATTCATGCCCGCAAAAAGATTTTCTGCAAATTTCTGATTACCAAGCAGATGGTCGTCTAAAAAGTACAAATGTCGCCCTTTTAGCCGCTCTATTTCCGACAAAGCGTCATCTACTACTTGGGTATAAAAGGATTTTCCACCCTCAAAAAAAGCGTCTTTGTAGCAAAAGTCGCAGTGGTGCGGACAGCCGCGCGTAACTACGATAGAGTTTGGGACAAGGTACAAGTTCCTCTTAATCAAATCTCTACGCACTTTGGGCAAGCCGACCAAGGTTCTTTCTTTGGAAACGTATCTTTTCTGCGGTGTTTTGTTTTTGAAATCTTTTAAAAATTGTGGGAAAGTATCTTCCCCAGGTCCTAAAAAAATCGTATCGGCGTGAGGCATTGCTTCTTCGGGCAGAGAGGTTACGTGCAGTCCACCCAGAGCAACGTAAATGCCTCTTTTTCTGTATGTATCTGCTATCTGATAGGCTCGATACGCATTGGTGATATAGACTTGAATCAGCACCAAATCAGGCGAGTCGGTCAAGTCCAACTCCTCCACGTGTTCGTCTTGGAGGTGGGGTTCGTCTTCGGGGGAGAGATAGCCCGCCAAGGTTGCCAAACCCAAAGGAGGAAACAAAGAATACTTGATAGGTCGCCAGTAAGGACTTTTTGCCTCAGTAAGCGCAGGGAGAATGAGTTTTACTTTCATAAATCTACAATTAAAAAGAACTTTGTATTACAAAGTAAAATTAAAAAATTTTTAAAAGCAAGAATCTGGTGAGGTTTTTTAATGTAAAATATGTTTTAATCTATTGAGTTCATTCTCAAATGTTTGCATATTTTCCAATTCCTATGTCTATTTTTGTATTTTCAAGGATAATTTTTCGCACCCGAAGCCTATCAGCGCACCTATCGTATAACACACTAAATCTGTCCAAAGGAAGCTATGACCTAATAACATCGCTCCAATAAAACTTTGGCGAGCCTGTTGGATGAGTTCGCCCTTATAAAATTGAGAAACTTCTATACAAAAAGTGGATACAAGTGTTAGTACAAATATTTGAAAAGAAGAAAGATGGAAAAAAATAAAAGCCACTATCCAGAAAAGCATCAAAGCCCACAGTGTATCAGGTGCATATTCTCCAATTATATAAGGGAAAATCCCTTTATTTTTGCGAATGAAAAGTCCTATGGGGATAGTGAATATGACTAAGAGCAAGTAAATCAATCTTTTATTTTTCATTTTCTAAGGCGAGCTAATATGATTTGCAAATCTTTGAGTATGCTCGAAAGTTCTTCTTTTGTAAATTTGGAGAAGAGCATTGAGTTTGCCTTTCTGCGAAAAGGCTCTAATTGTTGTAAGAGTTCTAAGCCCTGTTCGCTAATTTTGAGTAGCTTGCGACGACGGTCTTCGGCATCTGCTTCTTGATAGATGAGTCCTTTGCTGACCAAAGAATTCACCAAATTAGTGATATTGGGGCGAGATACATTCAAGGCACTCGCAATATCAGAAGCAAGCACCCCCGTTTCATTGGTTAGTTTCTTATCAATATTCGGAATATTAGGGTCTCCATAAATGTAAAGCATTACAATCCACTGTTGCGTAGTAATCCCTACTCGATTAGTAATAATATCCCCTTTCTGTGCCATCTGTGCTGCTACTTCTAAGATATGCAGTACGATAGACTCTTCCAATGTCTTACTTTTCATTAATTTGGTAAATTATTAACACTGAGTTTGTTTTTACTTTTAATCAATAATACACATACAGCCGCCACCGCACATAATCCTATCAGCAGGTTAAATCCATTGTCATAACTTGTACTATTGGTTCGCATATTGCCCAGCAAAAATATGCCTAAACTCCCCGCCAAAGTATCTATCATGGTAAAAATTCCCAATATCTTTCCATAAGCATTCCCTCCGTACAAATCGGCTATTAAGACCTGTATCATGGTAAATGCACCACTAAAACCAATGCCATACACTAAAGCATGAACAAAAGTCAAAACACTTGGATTAATGCTTATGTTTCTTAAAATAATAGAGCCAATAAGCAGGTTCAAAACTGCTAATAACATAATATTCTTTTTGTTAAATCTATCACTTAATGCACCAAATAAAAATTTTCCAATAAAACTACTAATGAAAAAAATACTACCCATGCTTGTTACCTCACTTTTAGGGAGTTGCAAATCTTTTTCAAAGAAAATAGTCTGATGATTGATGACTCCTGTAATACAAAACCACAAAGTAGCAGTAACAAATAAGAGTAAATAAAAATTAGGTGAATTAATCGCTTTTTGTAGCGAAATGTCTTTGATAACTGTTTTATTACCTTGTCTTTGATAATTACTCTCTATACCATCTGGAAATTCACCAACTTCTTGAGGAGAGTTTTTGATTAAAAATAAAAAAGGAAGAATTGTAAAAATACTTGCAATAAAAACAAGCACCAAAGCGGCAGTCTGCCAGTTGTATTGCAAAGTAAACCAACCCGCTATCTTGGGAAAAATCGCTCCGCCGACACTCGAAGCCATTAGAAATATTCCTACTGCCATACCCCTGTATTTAGAAAACCATTTGGTAATCAGATACATACTTGTTACTATACCACCCAGAGTCAAGCCCACAGCAAATAATAGATATACCAAAGTAAAAAGAGCTAAAGAATCTACCCATCGATAGGCTAACAAGGCGGCTAAAATGATGAAAAGCCCTACTCCCATGATGAGCTTCGGTCTATGCTTGTCCAACAAGATACCTACCAAGGGCGCAAGGAAGGCAATAGTAACAAACATCAAGGTCGCAGGACGCGTAACCTCTGATTGATTCCATTGGAAACTATCCATGAGTTGAGGGTAAAAAAAGGGTAAAGTATTAAGGATAATCCCATTAGAAATAGCATAAATACTAAATAATCCAGCCAAGACAAACCACCCCGAGAATGTATTTTTCATATTTTATTTGTGTAATAAAATTAATTGTAGCTACCCAGAAGCTAATTCATTTGTAAATTTACTAAAAATTAATATCTTCGCAATTATTGACAAATAAAGATACCTATATTATCATTGTACGTATATTGCATATATACAAATATAGATTTGTACCTTGTTTGGCTTAGTAAAATGAAATCAAATAACTATAACTAAAATGAATAAATCACTCAATATGAGCATAAAGTGTTTAATTTTATGTTTTTCCTTTTTTATTATTCTTTCTTCTACTGCTTTTACTCAGCAGAAAGAATACCCACTTTCCCCGCTTCCACTTTCTGATTTGAGTAACTTTAAAAACCCAACAGCAAACTGGCAGATAGTCGGAGAAGTCTATGCAGACCGCAATCAGGTCGGCATGATGAAGTCCAATACTGGGGCAGGAATTTTGGTAAATCTGCCTTCAGAAAGTGCCAAACAAGATATTTATACTTCATGGGAACATGGCGATATAGAAATAGAACTGGAATTTATGATGCCCAAAGGGTCTAATTCAGGTATCTACTTCCAAAGCCGTTATGAACTCCAACTCTTGGACTCTTGGGGCAAGAAAGTCGTAAAGGCGGGCGATTGTGGTGGTATTTATGAGCGTTGGGACGAGAGCAAACCTGATGGGCAAAAAGGCTACCAAGGGCATCCTCCGCGTGCCAATGCAAGCAAAGCTCCCGGATTGTGGCAGAGTATGAGGATAGAGTTTGCCGCCCCGCGATTTGACGCTACTGGTAGAAAAATCAGCAATGCAAAGTTTATCAAAGTCTTCTATAATGGAGTGCTGATTCATGAAAACGTAGAGTTACTTGGGGTAACAAGAGGGGCTGTTGCAGAGCAGGAAGTTGCCTTTGCTCCCTTACGTATCCAAGGCGACCATGGGGCTATTGCTTTTCGCAATATTCGCTATAAAAGATTTGATAAACAGCCACTTAAGCTGGAAAATCTCTCTTATCAGTGTTATAAAGGCTTATTCAATGGACTGCCAAGCTATGATACTATCAAAGTAATGAAAAGTGATAAGACAGCATCTATGAGTAGCGAGTTGGTTTGCGTAGAAAATGATTTTTTGATACGATTTTTGGGTGAAATCAACTTGCCTGAAACAGGGGATTATTATTTTTCTGTCCAACAAGGAGGCATAAGTTCCTTGATGATTGATAACAAAGTGGTGATAAAGGCAAATGGTTTTGAGAGTTGGTTTAATGAACAGCGTACAGAGATAGCAAACTTAACCGCAGGTAGGCATACCATAGACCTTGCTTATAAGAAAAATACAAACTGGATTCCTACGGCTTTGGGGTTATTTGTCGAGGGCAATGGGATTCATAAACAACCTTTGCATGCTTTAGGCTCGCTACCATTTTTAGGTTCTGAAGGAGCAATATTCCTCAATGCCGAACAGAAACCTCGTTTATTGCGTAGTTTTATGTATTTCAAAAATGATAAGCGCACCCATGTCATCTCTGTGGGTGAGAGTAGCAAAATTAATTATGCTTATGATGTAAGTCAAGCAAGTATCCTACAAACTTGGCGAGGAGATTTTTTAGATGTAACTGGTATGTGGCAAGACCGAGGCGGCTCTCAGATAGCGGCACCTTTGGGAAATCCTATCCTACTATTTTCTTCTCCTACCTTACTTATCTTAGAAAACTCTGAGGCATCTTGGGCAAGTAAATATAATGAAAAAGACCAATTTAGGCAAAAGGGATATGAAATAGACGAGAACGGCAGACCCGTATTCAAATATACCTACCAAGGTATGCAGGTAGAAGACCGCATACAACCAGAAGAAGATAGCAAATTTTTAAGTAGGGAACTAATCATTCAGACTACTCAAGCTACCAATAATCTGTATGCAAAATTGGCAGAGGGCAAGGAAATTATTCTGCTTCCAGATGGCAGTTATGGCATAGATGATAAGCAATATTATGTACAAATAGCAGAAATAAAAAAAACCAAACCTATCATTCGTCAGAGTGGTGAAAAGAAAGAACTGCTCATGCCTATAAGTTTTGAAGGAAATAAGGCAAAAATCAAATATGCCTTAGTTTGGTAAGTTATTGATAATGAACATAAACCCACCGTCGAAACGGTGGGAACTTTTACTCGTATTCCGCTATTTTTTAATAAAAATAAACTCTCCTAATTCATCATCTGTATTGGGCAGTACCCCATAAGCTGGGGGCTGTGATTGATTGATTACTACTGAATTAAAGCTATAAAATAACTCCCCTGCTGTTATTTGGTTTTGTCTGTTTTCCTTAAGCGTTTTTACCAAATACTTCAGAAATACGCTTTGGTCTGGAACTTTGGTGCTGGCACCACAACTCGTCATTGCTTTGCGGCTTTTGCTAAGATAATATTTGCGATATATCTCGTCCAAATCTTTAATATCCGTTATTTGTTTTTCAGTTCCTACGCCTTTTTCTTTTACATCTCTTAAAACACTTCCCCCAAAACACGCATCTGTAATCAGTAAGGTATGTTGTGTTTTCATCGCAGATATATACGTTCTGATTTCATCATTGGAAATCCAATTTGACCTTTTATGCCTATCTGCATCTTTAGGTAGCCAATATCCCTTTTGCAAGTCACTGTCCCAAAGTCCATGTCCAGCATAAAAAATGAGTAGATTGATTCGTCTTTGTTTGTTTCCATCTTTATCTCCCGTACCTACTTCTTCAGCAATCTTTCTTTGAAGTCCATCTAATGCGCCTATTAATTCTGCTCTTGTAGGATTTTTGACAAAAATTATTTGGTCTTCTTTGAAAAAGAGATAGTTTTCTACCAATACATTTTTTAATGCTTGTGCATCAGAAATAGGAAATGACAAATCATCTATTCGTGGGTTATCTATATAGTCCTCTACCCCAATGAACAAGGCATAGTATTTTAAATTGCTTACATCAACAGCGATGTCGTATGGTTCTGGTCCAGGATTACCTCTACTTTTACCCTTGTAATGAATTTCTCTTTTTACTATCATATCATTCTCTTGCACTTGAAAGCTAACTGATTCATAATAATTATTGGCAGGCATTTGGTGGGTAAAACTTCCATCTTGGCTAAGGTGAATTGTCTTGTCATTGATTAATAATTGCTTACTCTTGCTATTTCTAACTTTTCCATTGATAAGAAGTATAGTGTCTTGTTTGACAAGGAAATAACCTTCTTTGATAGGGTGAAGCGAAGTAAGTTCTGGAGAGCTAATCTCTATCTCAATCGGAGAATCAATAAAATTATTCATCTGATTCTCAATGTTTGGTATCTCATTTTTTAGGTGAGTGCGCTGTTCGGGAGATAGCATCATTTGCTTTTTATAAATGATTAAATCCTTGAAAACAATATTCCAAGCAGATTCATCAAAATCATCTTGTAGAGGCAATATCAGGGTTTGGAACTCGTATTTGACTAAGTAGGTTTTACAACTCTCGCCCAAACAATAATCCGCTAAATGCCAAATAGAAACAGTGCTTTCCTGTCCCTGTTCCGCATTTTTTTGCAGGGGAGTATAAGTAAAGTTTCCGATATGAAGCACTTTGACCTCTTGGTTTTGAAGCCTTATATTGTTAAAGAAAGCAAAGCGTGTATATTTTTCTTTCCATAGCGTTTTGGAAGAATCTATTTGGAAATGGACTTGGACACTTGCATTTTCTGCCATTTTATTATAAGTAGCATCAAAAGCAATGCTGTGTTTTGTCCTTTCAGTTCGATTCTGAAGACTCAACATATAGCGTTGCCAAGAATCTGTCATACTTTTGAGCGTATTTAGTAACTTTGTTTGAGTATCTGATTGTGCTTTGGCAAAGAAAGCAAAACACATCATTAGGACTATAATATAAATTGTTTTCATAGTAAAATTCAGTTATAAATTTGTAAATCAATAAATTATTAGAAGTATAAGCTATTATCCTCCTCCTCTTGGGATAGAGGCAGGCTCTGCTAATAAAGGCTCATCGACGGGGAAAAGTTGATTTTTAAATAGCATTATCAAGCTACCAACCAAAGTAGTACCGCCCAGTGTTATCCATTTCCATTTCTTAATTTTGGGGCGAATTACGAAAGGTTTACTTTCTACGGTAAGACACTTAGGGTTAGTTAAACTACTCACTTTCAGTCTATAAGTAGCTCCTACGGTAACAACGGTAGTATCTCTTACTCGCCACTTATAGTATTGGGTACTCATGGCTACCTCGTCTGTCAGTTCGGTTTTTTTTCCTTCATTATCTATCAATTCTATCAAGACATTTCCTTCTTTAAACTTGCTCTTCCAGCGAATGGAAGGCTGATTCCAAAAATACACTTTGCGCTTTTGGAAGCCTAATTTTAGGTCGGGATTCTCCTTATAATAATTGTCTATGTCATAAGGAGAGCGAGTTATTTTTCTGATTTGCAGGTTTTTAGCTTTAGTAACTAATGCATCCTCTTCTTTTTTCTCATAGGTCTCAAAACTGATAAAAAATATCAAATCATTATTGAACAAGATTTCCTGCTCATTAAAGTTCTTACCAGAAAGTTGTCTTCTAAAAATCACTTCTACATAGTGGAAATTACTTATTTCTGACTTTTTTAATACACTTATCCGAGCAAAACAGGTTTCTTGACTTAGACTCAAGCCCTTGCGTCCAGCAAAAGCAAGATTGGCTACGTATTCTTCTATGGGAATCGCTATCAAATCATCGCCGTTAGGGACGAGGTCATTATAAACCTTGGTTGCAGGGCTGAAAAAAAAATAATTAATAATAGAATCTGAAATGACTTTAAGGTCATCGCTGTCTGTTTTCCTATCCAACAATCTTTGGCAAAGTCGGTCATATTCGCCAAGGAAATCCTTGACCTCCCCCAATAGCTCTTTTTGAGAGATGCGAGGCTTGTCTTTTTTCTCTTGGGCAAAGACATTGCTGACCAAGCAGATAAGACATATAAAAAAAGAAAGATAATATTTCATAATTTATTGATTTTTAATATTTTAAAATAAGTTAATTAGCACTGTGATATATTATACGCTGGCTTGTCTGAGAGACTCGGACAACGGCAGGAGTTATTTCTCCGCGTCATTAGTGTTTTTAAAGCAGACCTTGCTGTTTTTCAAAACCATAAGGAAATTTTTGTATTCGGTATTATTTCTTTTTATCTTTGATTTATAAAACTTTGCTCACAATGGAAATTGCAACAGAAACACGTACAGAGTACGAAATAGAAAGAAAGAAACCTATGCCAAGTACCGCTCATGCTATTATTCAAGGCAATTTAATCTTTGAATTGAATATGCTTTATCGCAAAAATTTCAGATTACTGCCTGAGATAAATATTGAAATTGCAGATAGTTTTTCAGTACCTGATATTGCTATTTATCCCCAATTTGACTTTGACGTAACCCAAGACGTTATTCGCCGTACAGACCCGCCTCTTGCCACTATTGAGATTCTTTCCCCTACACAAGCCCTCCAAGATTTGGTAGATAAGACAGACGTTTATTTTCACTTTGGCGTAAAATCTTGCTGGATTGTACTACCTGCACTCCGAGCAATTGTGGTCTATCACCAAGTAGGAAAGTATAAATTTTTTACAGAAGAAGATACTCTGCAAGACATCAACCTGAATATAGAACTTCCTCTCTATGAGATTTTTAAGTAATTTTTTTTATGTCTTTAAATAACTGCCTCACCCCTGCCCCTCTCCTACTGAGAGGGGGAATATAAATACAGAAAGGATAGTTTCCCCCTCGTGAGGGGGTGCAGGGGGAGGTTGTATTACTCCTTCACCACCTTCCACGCCTCAATGCTTGCGCCTATGTGTATCTGCAAGAGATAAGCACCTGATTTCAAAGACGTTCCAAAGTTGTCTTTGCCCTCTAAAATGATTTCATGCACCCCTGCGCCCAAGTTGCCTTTGTTTTCCAATCTCATCAGTCGCCCTGCGGTGTCGTAAATACCAAATAGCACGTTGGATTCGCTATCTGGTACATTGATAGACAAATGCAGGTTGTCTGTAAAAGGATTAGGATAGACAAAAACACTGGGTTTCAGTTCTGGTAATTCATTGGTAATGAAGTTTTTATTTCCAAAATAAATCTTGAAATTTCTCTCGCCCTCAAAGTTATAATTTTGCACTTTTCTCATGTCTGTCAAGCGTTTCTCTTTCTCATCATAGAGATAAATTTGCTTGTCGTTTTGCCCAAAATAATGATTTTCCCAAGAGAGATTTAACACTTCTGCGAAGGAACTTTGAACGGTGAAGTTCCAGATAAAATTCTCTTTGTTTGGTACAATATTTTTTGTAAGAACTGCACCGTTGAAACGGTGCGCTGTATTTCCTTCGTGTAAATTCGTGAAATTCGTAGCTAAATGAGCCAAGAGTTGTGGAATAGGCTGTCTGTCAAATACATCTATGTCCATGCTTGCTTTTTCGTTCATGCCAAAGCCACCGAGTTCGTTGCGGTAGTTCCCTGCTTGGAGGTTCAGTTGCACTTCCCAATTGGGTTGGTTGATGGCATTGGGGGTTTCTTCTTCTACGCGCCCACTGCCGCTTGCCTTGGCACTGACAGGGAAAGCGATGTCCACATTTCCGAAGGCATTGAAGATGAAGCCACCTCTAAATTTCTTTAAAACGGTGCTTTTTTTCCACGTACCACCCTCAAAAACAAAGAGTTCGGGAACACCTCTACCGCGATTGAACTCTACGACCTTGTTCCAATCCAAGTCGAAATTGTAAGGATTGCCAATTAGGTTCGCACCTTTGACGGTTTTGAGGATAAAAGGAGAATTGCTGTTCGCAGGGAAAGCGCGACCAATCCCTGTATTGATTTCCGTTTCATTTTTCGCAATGAGCCAGTAACCTTTGCCCAAGTCAATCGTAGAAACATCATTCATTTCGGTATAGCTGGTGTCGCTCTCTTTGAGTTGGAACATACGCCAACGGCGCGGATTGTAACTGCCCAAAGTTTTGGAAAATACATCTGCCACCGTATTTTTTTCTAAAACCAATGGAATAGCAAGTATCTCATAATTAATGACTTCCGTTCCAAAAGATTTGTAATTGATAGGCAAGCCCAAGTCCCCAAAGCGCAAGTAAGTCTGGCTCGTGGCTATGCGCGGGAAGCGGTCGGTTTTCCCTGCGATGTCCGTAGC